>NZ_JAPWBR010000009.1:0-71108 GCF_041433555.1 Granulicatella sp. 20925_1_45
TAAATGTATTCAGCGTCTTATGAAACTAATGGGATTAAAGGCAGTTATACGAAAAAAACGTTATCGTTATAAACCGAACACTGAAGAATACACTGCAGCTAATATTTTAAATCGAGAATTTAAGAAAGAATATGAGCCAATGGCTCTACTATTAACGGATATCACTGAATTGAAGTATGGAAAGGGAGACAAAGCTTATTTAAGTGCTGTTTTAGATTATGGCACAAAGAAAATAGTTGCATATCAAATATCTAAGCAAAACAATAATCAAATCGTTAAAGATACTTTTAATCAAATAAAAAGGAAGATAATTCCCACAAAAACAATGATTCATAGTGATCGAGGATTCCAATATACTTCTCATTTCTTTAAGCACTTTATAGAGAAAGGACAAATAACACATAGTATGTCCCGTCCTGGAAGATGTATCGATAATGGACCAATTGAAGCATTCTGGGGGACGTTAAAGGAAGAAGTATATCGTTTGTATCATTTTAAAACCTATGAATCTCTTTTCAAGAAAGTTGAGGAGTATATCCAGTTCTATAATAAGAAAAGAATTACTTTATCAATGGGGTTAAAAATCCCAGCATAAATAAAAAGACGAGTTCTTATGAACTCGTCATACACTTTAATTATTTTCCTGTCTACTTGACAGGGTGCACTTCACTGTAGCATATATGTTACTTTTTACTTTTTTACAGAAAAAATTTGTACTAAAAAAACGCTATTCAAATAATGAATAACGTCTTTTGTAAATATATAATATTAGTATTAAAAAATGGGCTTCTTATTGATTTAATTTAAAATAACGATGAATACTCCATTCTTATGAGCGTTTTTCCTCTGAATCCTAAAGCATTATCAGATTAAGGATACTTAGATATTTTATATACGAATCAATAAGATATATATACGAAAAGTACATCAGTAGGAATTATTCTCGGTTTTTGTAGAAAAATTATTTTCAATTTTTTGAAGCTATTTTGTGGCTACCAATCTACATTTTTCCATATATAGTATGTAAACTATAAAAAAAACGAAAAAAATTGTCTTGATTCGCATCAAATTTTAGCAAGCAAAAAAAGGAATTAAGCAATAGTTAGTTGCTTAATCCCTTCTAAGATTCTTTATCAACCCTATTTGACAAAGAGTCCAAAAAAATTAAATTCTACTGTTTATTTTGTTTTAATTTATATTTTGCATATAGCTTCAACGAAATCGTTCCAAAGATTGCTACTGTCAATAAGTTGATGACACTTGCAATCCAGCCTTGCGTAAATACAATCGTTGTCGATTGGTGGTAGAACAATACATCTAACGTTGGCGCAATCAATCCAAAAATGGCAATATTTACGGCTGCTTGCACCACATTAAATCGTACCATATCGTGCTGTGAAAAGACTCCTTGACGTAAGCTGTTGCGACGAATCGCAAAGCCAAATACGAAACCTAATGCTCCTGAACTTAGCGCCCAAGAAAGCCACAAGTGATCCGTATAGATTAAATCAAATAATACATGCCCAGTAAAACCGACAATGGCCGCTGGAATAGCGCCAGCAACACCTGCAAAGAGTGCAAGGTAGCCATATGCGAATTGAATATATACTCCCTCAAATGGTGTTGTAATCGACGTTAATGTCATTATCATTGTCATAATTCCAATCCCAATAATGGTATAGAGAATTGTTTTAAACAGTCCGTCTTTCACAATACCCCTCCTTTGCCTATTTCGATGTTGGCTCTTCTCCAATAATACGTACTTCTGGTTCAAGCGCAACGCCTTCTTTTTCTAAAATCACTTTTTGAACATAACGGATTAAATCCATATAGTCCGTTGCTGTTCCGTTATTAATATTCACCATGAATCCAGCATGCTTTTTAGAGACTTGCACGCCACCGATTTGATGTCCTTGAAGTCCAGCGTCTTGGATTAGTTTTCCTGTAAAATGCCCCTCTGGACGTTTAAACACGCTCCCACAAGACGGATACTCAAGCGGTTGTTTGCTTTCACGTAAATGAGTTAATTCCGCTACTTTTTGGTCAATCTCTTCTTGAACGCCCTCTTTGAGTCGGAATCCAACTTCAATCACAAGGTCCCCTGTTTTTTGAACATGGCTATGACGGTAACTGAAATTTAAGTCTTCATTTGTGTAAGTTTTGAATTCCCCATCTGGAGTAATCACTTCCACGTACTCAACGACTTCACTCACTTCACCGCCGTAAGCCCCAGCGTTCATGAAAATCGCTCCGCCGACACTTCCTGGAATGCCACAAGCAAATTCTAAGCCTGTTAATCCATTTTTAGCAGCTTCTTTTGAGACATCAATTAAGGCTACTCCGCCTTCAGCAACGATTTGCGTACCCGATACGGTTAAATGAGACATATCGTTTAACATAATCACAGCACCGCTAATTCCGCCATCTTTAATAATGACATTCGAGGCGTTTCCTAAAATCGTCGTTGGAATATCTTTTTCGCGAAGCCAATGCATCACTGCGCTTGCTTCTTTTTTATCTTTTGGAAAAATCAAAATGGCAGCACGGCCACCTGTTTTTGTAAATGTATAATTTTTAAGTGGTTCGTTGTAAAAAACTTTCACATCCGGAAACTCTGTTGAAAATACAGTATAATCCATATTCTTCTCCTTATTCGTAATCCTTTTAATACTACTATTCTAACACGATTCCGTCAACTATTAGGAAGTAGTCTTCCTTATGCATCCCATTCTTGTAATAGTTGATGGACCATTTGAGCTGATCGTTTTCCAGCTTGAACGATAAACGTATCAAAATCAACGGCAGATGTTCCGCGTTCTGGAATATCTGAAATGGCACGAATCACGATAAACGGCACTCCAAACGCGTGACACGCTTGCGCAATTGCTGCCCCTTCCATTTCCGAAGCCATCACATCTGGGAAGTGTTTTAAAATATGTGTTCTTTGCTCACTAGTATGAATAAAGCTATCTGAAGAAACGATAAGGCCCGTATGGCTCTTTAAATCCACCTTAGCAATCGCTTGTTCAATGGACGGTAAAAAGTCTTGGTTCATTGCAAAACGTGCTGGCATGCCCGGCATTTGCCCGTAAACGTAATTAAAGGCTGTGACGTCAGCATCACAATACGCAAGTTCTGTTCCAATGACAATATCTCCGATTTCTAGAGTTGTGCCAAAACCACCAGCAGAACCCGTATTAATGACCAAGTCTACTCCGAAGCGGTCGATTAAGATTCCTGTAGCGAGTGCGGACATGACTTTCCCGATTCCTGATTGGACAAGGACAATCGACTGCCCTTCAAGTGTTCCTTCGATAAATTTCCAGTTGGCAACGGTTGTTCTCTTTTCAATCGTCATCTCTTCTTCGAGCATACGTTTTTCTTCTTCCATTGCCGCAATAATTCCAAATTTCATTCTTTCACCTCATTATTATCGTTCGATCTGTCTCGCCATCAAGATGATATCTTCGTATCCGTCACCGATTTTTACACCGTTTTTAAGACGACCTTCTTCTTCAAATCCACACTTCTCATAAAGTCGGCGTGCTTTCTTATTCACAGCTACGACCTCAAGTTCAACACGACCAAGCGTTGAGTATTCTGCCACCCAATCCAACATTTCTTCCATCATTACGGTCGCTATACCTTGACCCCAGTAGGACTTCAATACGCTAATTCCTAATTCACCACGGTGTGAGAATTTAGGATGCAGGCTGCCAGCAATCGAACCGACGGCAATAATGGCATCTCCATCTTTTGCTAGTAACATATATTGATTTTCATTCTCGTAGAGCGATTCAATAAACAACTCTTCTTGAGCCACAGAATACTTCAACCCTTCTGGTCCAAAGGAAAGAAAATCCGTTTCACTACCTACTTTTTTACTATAATCTAATAACGCTTTAGCATCGTCTTTTTCTGGAAGTGCAAATGTAATTTCTCGTTCTTTACTCATCTGTTGCCTCCTCCAATTTGTTGATAAATTCTTCGTACTCTTTTCCGTGTGGGACTAAACGAATCACACGTTCAGACTCTCCGTCTCCTACACGGTCGATTTGAATCTTTAAGAATGTCGAAGGAAGTTCATCTTCGATATACTGCGCCCATTCAACGACGCACACACCACCCGCATAGAAGTACTCTTCAAGGCCAACTTCGCTTGCGCCACCACTTTCTTCAATACGATACATATCCATATGAAATAGCGGTAAGCGGCCTTTACGGTACTCGCGAATCAATGTATACGTTGGGCTCTTAATGACACGGTCGATCCCTAAACCAAGGGCAATCCCTTTTGTAAGAGTCGTCTTTCCAGCGCCTAAATCTCCTTCGAGAATCACGCAGCTATTTTCAAATAACGCTTCACCTAGATGTTGCCCTAGCGCCATTGTCTCCTCTTGTGATGATGTATGTACTTCAAACATGATGCTACTCCTTCAAACTTGGTTCTGTTGTCTGGCATAAAAAAAGAGCCAAGACAAACTGTCTTAGCTCATTATAGCATATTTCGCTTATTTTAGAACGCGTCCTAAAAATTCTTTCGTACGGTCTACTTGTGGGTTTTCAAAGATTTGTTCTGGAGTGCCTTCTTCTGCGATAACTCCTTTATCCATAAAGACAACACGGTCGCTAACTTCTTTGGCAAATCCCATTTCGTGTGTAACAACGATCATTGTTAGCCCTGTGTGCGCTAAGCTTTTCATTGTTTCTAACACTTCGTTTACCATTTCTGGGTCAAGTGCTGAAGTTGGTTCGTCGAAAAGCAATACATCTGGTTGCATCGATAATGCACGCGCGATGGCTACACGTTGTTTTTGACCACCTGATAATTGACGAGGTTTTGCATTGATGTACGCAGCCATTCCTACTTTTTCAAGGAATTCTTTTGCGATTTTTTCGGCTTCCTCTTTTGATTTTTTCAACACTTTCATTGGTCCAACGATACAGTTCTCTAACACGTTTAAGTTGTTAAATAAGTTGAACTGTTGGAACACCATTCCTACGTGAGTACGGTATTCGTAAATACTTTTTTCATGCTCAAGAATGTTTTGACCATTGTAGTAAATTTCCCCTGAAGTTGGTGTTTCTAACAAGTTGACGCAGCGTAAAAGTGTTGATTTACCAGAACCACTTGATCCGATAATCGTTACTACTTCACCTTGTTTGACTTCAAAAGAAATATCTTTAAGAACTTCATTGTTCCCGAATGTTTTACTTAAATTTTGAATGGAAATTACTGCTTCGCTCATTTTGTATTTCCTTTCTGTCTAGTTTTTTCTTCGACTGCTGACATTGAGTTTGAGTTTAATGGATCTGAATAAATCACTTCATAGTTATCTGGACCATCTAATTTACGCTCGAAGTAACGTAAAATACGAGTCACTGTGAATGTCATAATGAAGTAAAGAATTAATGTGACAAAGAATGTATCAAAGTAACGGAAGTTTTGTCCCGCAACTGTTTTTGTCGCAAAGTACAATTCTGAAACTGAAATTACGTTCAATACAGAAGTATCTTTGATGTTGATAACGAACTCGTTCCCTACTGCTGGAAGGATGTTACGGAGTACTTGTGGGAAAACAACATAGCGCATTGTTTGCCAGTGCGTCATCCCGATAGCTTGGCTGGCTTCAAATTGTCCTTGGTCGATAGAGATAATTCCACCACGAACGATTTCTGACATATAAGCCCCTGTGTTAATTGATACGATGAAAATTGCAGCGAATGTCACATCTAAATTGATACCAAACATTAAGGCTGTTCCGTAGTAAATAACCATCGCTTGTACGATCATTGGTGTTCCACGGAAGAATTCTGTATAGCAGTTTAAAATGATGACTGCAATTTTTAAGAGAATACGTTTAGGTCCTTTTTCTGGTAGTGGAATTGTTTTAACAAATCCGATGAACATCCCGATTAATGTCCCAATAATTGTACCAATAATCGAAATATATAGTGTAATCCAAGCACCTGTTAAAAACATTTGCCAGTTCTGTTGAATGATTTTTACAATCCAATCAATACTCATTTATTTTCCTACTTTCTGTATTTTGTGTATGTATACGCCACATGAGGTGGCGGTGTGTTATGTTTGTTTTCTATATTATGCGATTGCCTTGGCGCAGTGGTTTATTGACTTTCTTTTCATCGCTTACGATTCAAGAAAGTCTAATAAACTTTGCGGACGAAAGACTACGAAGCATAAAAATCTCGCACTGTGAGATTTTTATTAGCTTCTGTCTTTCTGCCTATTCCGCTGCAGGTTGATTTTTAATTGCGTCTTGCATGATTTGTTGACGTTCTTCGCTAGAGATTGTTTTTAATGCTTCGTTGATTTCTTTTGTTAATGGGCTATCTTTTTTAACACCAACAGCTGTTTGTGTGTCTTCTGGTGATGCTTTGAAGCCATCTGTTAATTTAACCATTACGAAGTCGCTGTTTGCTGCTTGAGCAGAAATTGCTTCTGGTAATTCAGAAACGTAAGCGTCGATTGTTCCTGCTTGAAGTGCTACACGCATTGCTGGGAAGTTATCCATAGCAGCTTGTTTGTCAACGCCTGGAATTTGATCGATCACTGAGTAGTGGAAAGTATTTAATTGAGCTGTTACTTTCGCACCAGAAAAATCTGCTAATGAAGTAGCGTTTGCGTATTTAGAACCTTTTTTAACCACTAATACTAATTGTGAATCGTAGTAAGAATCTGTAAAGTCGATTGTTGCTTTACGTTCTTCTGTAGGACTCATACCAGCAATGATTGCATCTATTTTACCTGAAACAAGCGCTGGTGTTAAGCCATCCCACTCAGTTTTTACAATTACTAATTCTTTTCCTAATTGTTTAGCTACACGTTTTGCGATTTCAACGTCGTAACCGCCAGCATATTGGTCAGTTCCTTGAATTTTCACAGCACCGTTTGAGTCATCTTTTTGAGTCCAGTTAAATGGTGGGTAACCTGCTTCCATCCCAACCACTAATTGGTTTTGGTTTGCTGTCCCTTGGCTAACAGGTGTTCCACACGCTGCTAAACCTACTGTCATTGCTAAAGCTGCAATTGCGCCTAAAATTTTTTTCATTTTCTTTCTCTCCTTCTCGATTATCAAACTGGTTCTCTCATAACACACAAAAAAGGAACCACGAACAAAAGCCGTGATTCCCCATAAAAAGTCATAAGTAGTCATTCTTTTGCCCGGTAATTGATTGCACTTCATGAGTATCTGGGCAGATATCATGACAGTGACTGACCTATTATGACCAGCCCCCAACGTTTTCACGTTTCGGCGAAATCCCCTTTCCAGTTTCCTGTACTCTTGTCATTCGCACCTCAGTTCAATAACCATTTGATTTAATTGATGAAAATAAATTAACATACATTTTCTTGAAAGTCAACACATATATTTTCATTTTTTTGAAAATGACTAACAAAAATATAATTAATATTATATTTCAAACGAGACTCGCTTACATACTTATACGCAGTAGCTGATTGGATAAAGCCTCATCACTCGTGATTTGCTTTATCCTAATCAGCCTTGCGGGGGTAAGACTACGAAGAAAATAGGACTCACACTGTGAGTCCTATTTTTTCTTCTGTCTTACTCCCAAAGGTGAGAGACTCATAGAGGCTCGAGCCGGTACAACATTACAGCTATTATAAAAAAATCCGTAAGGATTTGGAGTAATTACTTTCTCCTTTCCTCCTCCACTACCAGGTTGCCTTAGAAATGATCATTTTTCTGCACTAAAAAATAAATGATTACGAAGGAACTTCGAGTTTCTATAATCGCAGTGGTGGGGAATCGTATCAAATGCGAATTAGTAGGAGTTAGGAATTTATTCCATACTCCTACTTTGAGGCTTTGAAGGTGAGAGACTTCAGGCTCGAACCGGTACCCCACTACAGCGATTATAAAAGAAACCGAAGGTTCCGAAGTAATCATTTATAAAATATCTTTTTCTAAGCACAAAAAGAGTGCCTCATTTCTGAGGCACCCTGTTAGATGAATTATTTATTCACGTTTTCCCATTGCCAGTTCACAACTTCAGGAATATCTTCCCCGTGTTCACGGATGTAGCTGTGGTGGAATTCCACAGTTTCGTCCATTTTCGCAGCAAATTCGCTAGCTTTGTCGCCGTATACAGCAACTGCAGCGTCTTTAGCAACGTGGAAGCGGTCCATTTCAGATAATACGCGCATATCGAATGGAGTTGTGATATCTCCGTTTTCACGGTATCCGTGGATATGAACGTTATGGTTGTGACGATCGAAGAATAAGTCACGAATCATACCTTCATAACCGTGGAAGCAGAATACCACTGGTTTGTCAGTAGTAAATAATTTATCGAATTCTTCATCAGATAAACCACGTGGGTCCACTTTTGGAGAACGTAATTTCAAGATATCTACTACGTTGATGAAGCGAATCTTCAATTCTGGGAATTGTTTGTGCAAGATTGAAATACCTGCTAATGCTTCTAAGTTAGGTTCAGTACCTGCAGCAGCAATTACTACGTCTGGTTCTTCTCCTTCTTTCACTGTTGAAGCCCAATCAATTACTTTGTAACCTTCGCTCACTAATTCTTTAGCTTCTTCCACAGAGTAGAATTGTGGACGTGGGTGTTTTGAAGAAACGATTAAGTTAATTTTATCTTCTGAACTTAAAGCTTCAGCCATAACAGCCATCAAGCTGTTTGTATCCGCTGGTAAGTATTCACGAACGAATTCAGGTTTTTTCTCAGCTAAGTGTGTTAATAAACCTGGATCTTGGTGAGTATATCCATTGTGGTCTTGTTGGAACACTGTTGATGTTGCAATCAAGTTTAATGATGGATAGTTTTTACGCCATGGAGCGTGAGTTTTAGATTTACGTAACCATTTGAAGTGTTGAGTGATCATTGAGTCAACTACACGTAAGAATGATTCGTAAGATGCGAAGAATCCGTGACGACCTGTTAATACATAACCTTCTAGGAATCCTTCAGCTTGGTGTTCAGATAATTGAGAGTCGATGACACGACCGACTGGTGAAATCCATTCATCGTAGCTTTCATCACGACGACCAACCCATTGACGGTTCGTTGCTTTGAAGACTTCGTTTAGACGGTTAGATTTCGTTTCGTCTGGTCCGAAAATACGGAAGTTATCTGGGTTTGCTTTCACTAAGTCAGCAGCAAAACGACCAAATTCGATCATATCTTGTTTTTGGATAGCACCTGGTTTAGATGTATCGATTGCATGTTTAGTCCAATCAGTAATTTCCATAGGTTTTACAACCCCTGCGTTAGTGATTGGGTTCATGCTCATACGACGTGGGCCTTTTGGAGAAATTGCAGCAATTTCTTCTACTAATTTACCATTTTCATCGAATAATTCTTCTGGACGGTATGATTTCAACCAGTCAACTAATGCATCGATGTGTTCCATAGCTTCACCAGATACTGGGATTGGAACTTGGTGAGCACGGAATCCTCCTTCGATTGGTTCGTGGTTCCATTCTTTTGGACCTGTCCAACCTTTAGGAGTACGTACTACTAATACTGGCCAATGTGGCATTGTAGCTTCTTGGGCGCTCTTAGAACGAGCTTCTTTTTGAATTGCTTGGATTTTTTCAATAGCTTCATCTAATTTAGCAGCCATTAATGGGTGAACTTCTTTAGGATCTGTTCCTTCAACAAAGATTGGATCCCATCCTAAACCGTTGAAGAATTGAGTTAATTCTTCATCAGTACGACGAGCTAAAATAGTTGGGTTGTGGATTTTACCACCGTTTAAGTAAAGGATTGGTAAAACTGCACCATCATTAACTGGGTTGATAAATGTGTTTGAGAACCAACCAGCTGCTAAAGGACCTGTTTCAGCTTCTCCGTCACCGATAACTGCTGCTGCAATTACGTTTGGATTATCTAAGATTGCACCTGTAGCATGTGATAATGAGTAACCTAATTCCCCACCTTCGTGAATTGAACCAGGAGTTTCTGGAGCCGCGTGAGACGCAATTCCTCCAGGGAATGAGAAGATTTTACATAATTGTTTGAACCCTGCTTCATCTTGAGTGATTTGTGGGTATAACTCAGTGTAAGATCCATCTAAGTAAGAGTTAGAAACCATTACTTGTCCACCGTGACCTGGTCCTTCAATGTAGAACATATCTAAGTCATATTTGTTAATGGCACGGTTTAAGTGCGCATAAATGAAGTTTTGTCCTGCGATTGTTCCCCAGTGTCCGATTGGATGAAGTTTAACGTCTTCTTTTTGGATTGGACGACGTAAAAGTGGGTTATCCTTTAAGTACATTTGAGCTACTGAAATGTAGTTCGCTGCACGCCACCAAGCATCCACCTTTGCTAAGTATTCTGGTGTATCAAATTGTGTCATGTATTTGTCTTCCCTTCTTGTTTTTGGCTTCTAAAGAAATTCGAAAATGGCGTTTCAAAAATCCTTCTTTTATTTACCGTCAAGTATTTACCATACCCACCAACGGCTGTCAAGAAGAATTACTAAAACGGTCATCGTTTTAATGTCATTCACTTTTCTTTAGGAAATATTCCTGTTTTCAGACCGTATTTCTACTAATCCAAAACGTTCATAACCACATTTATTTGACTATTTCAACTCGAATATTGATCATAACTCATCATCGAGTACTCTATTTTACCATTTTTTATGTTCATTCCGCAATAAAACGTTCATAAAAAGTCAGATAGGATCAAAAAAACCGAGGTGAAATTCCTCGGTTTTTCCATTTCAATAAGGCTTGTTAAGATTTTTATTGAAAATATTGTAGAAATTCTCCGTATCCCTCTTCTTCCAGCTTCGCAACTGGGATAAAACGAAGAGAGGCAGAATTGATGCAATAACGTAGTCCTCCTAATTCTTTTGGACCATCTTCGAAGACGTGTCCTAAATGAGAATCTGCTTGACCACTTCTCACTTCTGTTCTCTTACGGTTCAATTTGAAGTCTTCTTTTTCCGTTAGCGTTGTATTTTCAATTGGTTTTGAAAATGATGGCCAGCCGCAACCTGCATCAAATTTGTCTTTTGAACTGAAGAGCGGCTCCCCGCTGACAATGTCTACATAGATTCCATCTTCATAGAAATCGTCATATTCTCCTGAAAAAGGTCTTTCTGTGGCTTCGTTTTGAGTCACTTCATATTGAATTTCTGTTAATCGTTTTTTTAGTTCTTCTTTTGAAAACTCCATCGTGGTTTCTCCTATTCAAATTGTTGTCGTTTCGACTGATGTGGATCTTGAATTCTCTTGAAGAGATGTTCCAAGTCCTTGTTCGTTAAATGAACGAGTACAGGTCTTCCGTGCGGACAGTTATACGGATTTTTACATTTGGCTAAATCCACTAATAACTGACGTGCTTCCCATTCACTTAAATGATGGTTTGCCTTAATCGAACCTTTACAGCTCATCATAATCGCTGTCGCTTCTCTTAATTTAGCAACCGTAATCTTTTCATCGGCCAAGATAAAATCGATAATTTCTTCGATAATCGCCTTTTCTTGCCCCTTCTTAATCCACGCTGGATGCGATTGAATTTGGAACGTATTTTGCCCAAACGGCTCCATCTCGATTCCAAACTCCTCTACAAGAGGTAATCGTTCTTCCAACTTCACGCTGTCCTTCTTCGAGAACTCTAGCAAAATTGGCACCATCAATGGTTGACTCACTCGGCCTACTTGACCGATTTCCACTTTAAACTGTTCATACTTGATTCGTTCTTGCGCAGCATGTTGGTCAATCATATACAAACCTTTTTCGTTTTGTGCAAATAAGTAAGTCCCATGCATTTGTCCAAAATAATGCAATTCTGGGAACTCTTTCTCGAAGGGTTGAGCGTCGATTTTCTCTGCCAACTTCAAGTAATCTGCATGGTCATCATGGCTATCCACGAGTTCTTCTTGCTCCACTGGTTCAACTGTCTGACTTACTTGAACAGACGCATCATCGTTTGATAGAACTTCGACTTCTTCTCTTACATTTTCAGTAAACGAAGGTGTTTCTACGCGACTAGATTCCACGCTTGGTGTCTTCAATTGCCATTCCAATGTTTGTTGGACAGGTTTTGGAGCCTCTACGCGATTTTCCTTACGTTTGAAGGACAAGTCTTCAATCGACTCAGGAATGCGCTGTACGCCTTGTATCGCCTCTCTAATCGCCTTTTGAATCACCTGTGAGAGTTCTTGCTCTTTACTGATTCGCACTTCTTGTTTCGTTGGATGCACGTTCACATCGACGAGTTGCACATCCATTTCAATCGAAATAATCGTAATTGGGAATCGTCCCACCATCAATGTCGAACCGTATCCTAATGTAATGGCCTTTGAGATAGCCATATTGCGGATTGGTCGTCCATTAATGAAAATCGATAAGTAATTGCGGTTCGAACGTGTGAGTTCTGGAAGCGACGTATATCCTGACACTTTGAAATCTTCGTCTTCCCCTTGAAATGGTAACATCTTACGCGCATTTACGGGCCCAATATTTCCAGCGACTGCTTGCAGCAAATCCCCTTTTCCAGAAGTTTGCAGTAACAGATTGCCATCATTTTTTAAAATAAAGGCAATTTCTGGGTGGCTAAGAGACGCCTTACTCACGACATCGGTAATATGTGCTAATTCCGTTTGCAATGTCCGAACGAATTTCAACCTAGCTGGTGTGTTATAAAATAAATCTTCAACAAGGAAAGTCGTTCCTTTTAATGGCGGAACAGTCTTCTCTTCTTTGATTTCACCAGATTCAATCTTCAACTCCACGCCGCTGTCTTCTCCGGTTGAAGTCGTCAGCGTCACTTTTGAAACGGCCGTAATACTCGCCAAGGCTTCTCCACGAAACCCGAGTGTACGGATTCTAAAGAGTTGTTCCGGCGAATAGAGTTTACTCGTTGTATGACGTTTAATCGACATACGAGCGTCCTCTTTCGTCATCCCGATTCCATTATCTTGAATGCGAATTTTGCGAAGGCCACTCTCTTCGATTTCAATCTCAATACGAGTACTTTTAGCGTCAATCGCGTTTTCGAGTAATTCCTTTACCACAGACGAAGGACGTTCGATGACTTCCCCTGCTGCAATCTGGTTTGTCAGTAATGTACTTAATTCTTTAATTGTTCCCATACACTACTCACCCTTTTCCATTTGCTGCCATTTATACAGGATGTTCATTGCATCCATTGGCGTCATACTCATTAAGTTTAATCCTTTAAGCTCGTGAACCCATTCAGGCATGCTTTCTGTTTCTTCTTCAAAGAGCGATACTTGTTCTAAATAGGTGCTATTTTCACTTGCGGCCCCTTTAGCTTCTAAATGATTTAAAATCGTGCTGGCATTTTTCAATAGCTCTGTTGGTAGCCCAGCAAGTTTCGCCACATGAATCCCGTAACTCTTATCGGCTGGTCCTTCTAAAACTTTATGCAAGAAGACCACTTCGCCATTTTCTTCAACGGCTCCCACATGCACATTGCGTAAATCTGCATATTTCTCACTGAGTCGTGTTAACTCGTGATAGTGCGTTGAGAATAATACTTTCGCTGTTAAATGCTCATGAATATACGTGATGATGGCTTCAGCAAGCGCCATTCCATCATACGTAGCCGTTCCACGTCCGATTTCGTCAAACAACAATAAGCTTGTTTCGTCTGCGTTTCTGAGTGCGTGGTTTGTCTCCATCATCTCAACCATGAACGTACTTTGGCCAGAAATTAAATCATCGGCAGCTCCAATACGGGTAAAGATTTTCGTGAAGACTGGAATCGTTGCACTCTTGGCAGGTACAAAACATCCGATTTGCGCTAAGATGACGCAGAGTGCTAATTGTCTCATATAAGTTGATTTACCAGACATGTTTGGCCCGGTAATGAGAAGAATGTGTTCCTCTGGACTCATTGAAATGCTATTTGGCACATACGTTGATTGTCCCATGACCTTTTCAACAACCGGATGGCGACCATCTTCAATCCAGAGTCTACGGTTCTTCATCGAAATTGTAGGTTTCACTAAGTGATAACGTTCGCTCACTACACTGAAGGCTTGTAAGACGTCGATGGTTGCGACCGTTTTTGCCAATTGTTGTAACTGGGCGGTATAGTGTTTCACCTGTTCACGCACTTCAACGAATAATTGATATTCGAGTGCGCTTGATTTTTCTTCCGCTTCTAAAATCAGCGTTTCTTTTTCTTTTAATTCAGGCGTAATAAAACGTTCCGCATTCGCCAGCGTTTGTTTACGCTCATAACGACTGCTATCGAGTTTCGATAGATTCGATTTGGTCACTTCGATATAGTATCCAAACACTTTGTTGAAACTAATCTTCAATGAACTGATGCCTGTTTGCTCACGTTCTTGTTGTTGCAATGCGGCAATCCATTCTTTTCCATGCTTCATCGTATCGCGGTACGTATCGAGCGTTGCGTTGTACCCTGAACGGATAATATTTCCATCTGAAATCGTAAGAGGTGCATCCTCGTCGATGGCACGGTCGATTAAATCATATAACTCAGGAATGTCGAATAAGTTTTCTCCAAGAGCACTCCATTCTCCTGAATCCAAGCTATCTACAATCGATTTAAAGATTGGCACTTGTCCAAGTGTTTGTTTGAGTTGCAAGAGGTCACGCGCATTGGCGGTTCCAAATGACACTTTCCCAACAATCCGTTCTAAGTCATACACACGTTTCAATGTTTCAATAAAGTCTGTACGTTCAAAGTAATGTTGGTTCAATGTTTCCACTAACGCATGGCGTTTTTGAATCGCCCCTTCTAATACAAGTGGTTTTTCAAGCCATTGTTTAAGGAGACGTCCCCCCATGGCTGTTTGCGTCTCGTCTAAGAACCAGAACAGTGATCCATGTTTTTGATTGGCACGAATGGTCGTCGTTAATTCTAAGTTACGTTTTGTCTCATAATTCATTGAGAGATAAAACTCACTTTGATACGCTTGTGCCTTTTGTAAGTGCGAGAAACTTCTCTTTTGAGTGAGTTTCAAGTAGCTTAATAGATTTTGCACGCATCGGATAGAAGCCTCATCTTCTAATTCTGAGACTAATTCTGTGCAATCTTCGCTGTCAATTTGGTCTTTTTCAATGGTTGAAATTAAGATTTGCATGCTTGTAAAGAGATGGCGAAGTTCTTCTGTTACATCACTATCGACAAGAACGACTTCACGACTCATCAAGCTTGAGCATTCGCTACGCACTTCTTCCAAGTTCTCGAGTTGTGTCACTTTCAATTCCCCTGTAGACACATCCACATACGACAGTGCAAATCGTTTCCCAACAAGCGGTAAAATCGACACTAAATAATGGTTTTGATTTTGCGCTTGGTATTCTGTATACGTCCCTGGAGTCAATACTTGAACAACGTCTCGCTTCACCATTCCCTTTGTCAGCTTAGGATCTTCCAATTGCTCACAGATGGCTACTTTCTTTCCAAGTTCAATCAGCGTTTTAATATATTCTTTTGCGGCATGATGAGGAACCCCACACATTGGAATTGGGTCCTCTGCATTTTTATTTCGACTGGTAAGTGTAATTTCGAGAAGTCTTGCTGCTTCAATCGCATCATCATAAAACAATTCATAGAAATCACCTAGTCGATAGAACAATAAGCAATCCGGATACTTTTCTTTAATCGAAAAATACTGTTGCATCATCGGTGTGTGTTTCGTTTTTTGTGGCATTTCTGACTCTCTTTCTAATCTTTTTATTCAAAAAATGGTGCATCTGGCGTAATGCGAATCGGTTGAATCGATTTCGCCTTTCCAGTTTTATCGTCAATATCAATCAAACAAGCACTTAATTGGCCTTCATCTTCTTCAGCTACTTCGAATCGTGCCGGTAATTGATTGAGGAACTTCGTAATAATAATATCGCGTTCCATCCCGAGAATTCCGTTATACGGACCTGTCATTCCCACATCACAAAGGAAGGCTGTCCCTTGTGGAAGAACGCGGGCGTCATTTGTTGGCACATGCGTATGTGTTCCAATAACGGCAGATACTTTCCCGTCCAAGTACCAAGACAATGCTTGTTTCTCACTCGTTACTTCGGCGTGGAAGTCAATAAAGATAATCGGCGTTCTCTTTCTAGCTTCTTCAACCGTCTCGGTGATTTTGGCAAAAGGATCGTCCAGCGTATTCATAAAAACTCGGCCTTGCAAGTTGATGACGGCCACTTCTTTATCGTTACATTTTACATAAACGATTCCTTTTCCTGGAACGCCTGCTGGATAATTGAGCGGTCGTACCATTTTTGTGGCATCTTCAATGAAATCAAAAATCGCTTTGTTATCAAAGGCATGATTTCCAAGCGTTACAACGTCTGCACCAGCCTGCAATAACTCCTTATAAATCTTCTCCGTAATTCCTTTTCCATGGGCAGCATTTTCCCCATTAATCACGGTGATTTGCGGTTTATATTTTTTCTTTAATTTTGGAACATATTGTGCGACCATCTCTCTTCCAAGAGAACCGACAACATCGCCAACGAATAATAATTTCATAAGAGTGCCTCTTTCTAAATCAATGTAGCTCTATTTTACCATAAAATAAGGCTAGAAAATACCTAGATACAACTCTAGACTAGGTCATTCCATTAACAGATAGGTAAACTAATTGTAAATGCCTGTTTTAATTCTTTCATACATTCTCCTAAAAACAAAAAAAGATTGAAAGCCTGATATACCCAGGCCTTCAATCTCATATTTTAACTTATTTTTATAAAGATTTAAATGTATTCACTACATTTTCTACAGTGAATCCTAATGTTTCCATTACTTTGTTTCCGTTGCCAGATAATCCAAAGCGGTCGATTGTCACAGTTGCACCATCTAAACCAACGTATTGACCCCATCCGAAACTTGCGCCCATTTCAACGGCTACACGTTTACGAACATCGCTTGGTAATACTGCTTCACGGTATACTTTTGGTTGTTCTTCGAATAAATTCATTGAAGGCATTGATACAACAGATACATCAATCCCTTCTTCTGCAAGAACTTTTTGCGCTTCAATGGCAAGCGCTACTTCAGAACCTGTCGCAATCAAAATACCTTCTGGAGTATCGCATTTTTGTGGGCTAACCACATATGCCCCACGTTTCACACCTTCATAAGCTAATTCCTGTGAGTGTTCAAGAACTGGTAAGTTTTGGCGTGAGAAAACTAATACTGATGGACGGTTTTTTGCTTCTACAGCTACTTTCCACGCAGCAGATACTTCGTTACCATCAGCAGGACGAATCACGTTTAAGTTTGGAGTTGCACGGAACGCTGCTAATTGTTCGATTGGTTCATGCGTCGGTCCATCTTCCCCAACCGCAATTGAGTCATGTGTATAAACATAGATTGCTGGTAAATGAGAGATTGCCGCAACACGCATTGCTGCTTTTAAGTAATCTGCAAATACGAAGAATGTACCTCCATAAGCACGGTTACCACCATGGAGTAACATACCGTTCATGGCTGCTCCCATCGCAAACTCACGAACCCCAAACCAGATATTTCTTCCACCGTAATTTTCATGCGAGAAGTCTGTATCTGCTTTATTCATTGTATTGTTTGATGAAGAAAGGTCCGCAGATCCACCCCAGAAGAATGGAATATGTTTTCCTAATTCTTGAATTGCAGCTTGGCTTGTCACACGAGAAGCCATTGCTGGGCTACCAAATTCATATGAAGGTAATACTTTTTCTAAGTCTACTTTAATGTTTTCTGCAAAGCTATCTTCGAATTCTTTTGCAAGCTCTGGATATGCTTGTCTATAGCCTTCGAATAAAGTTTTCCATTCGTTGTAGTCAATTTCGCCTGTTTGCACTAATAATTTATCGAAACGGTGTTGCACTTCTTCTGGCACTTCAAATGGGCCATATTCCCATCCGTAGTTTGCTTTCGTTGCAGCAATGCCGTCAGGTCCTAAAGGAGCCCCGTGAACTTTATTAGTTCCTTGGTTTGGAGCACCGTAACCAATAACAGTTTTTACTTCGATAATTGTTGGTTTTTCTTTTTGGCATTGTGCTTCTTCGATAGCTTCAGCGATTTCATCTAAGTCGTTTCCATCTTCAACGCGAATATAGTTCCAACCTAACCCTTTGAAGCGTTTCTTCACATCTTCAGTGAATACTTTATTTAAAGGTCCATCTAAACAAATATCGTTCGAATCGTATAACACGATTAATTTATTTAATTTCAACGTTCCAGCTAAAGATGCTGCTTCGTAAGAAATACCTTCCATTAAGTCCCCGTCCCCACATAAGACATAAGTGTGGTGGTCAACGACTGGGTATCCTTCACGATTGAATTTCGCAGCAAGGTGCGCTTCAGCCATGGCCATCCCAACAGCATTTGCAAACCCTTGTCCAAGAGGACCCGTTGTTGCATCTACCCCATCAGTGTCATGTACTTCTGGGTGTCCAGGTGTTTTACTTCCAAGTTGGCGGAAATTTTTCACATCTTCAATCGATAAGTCATAGCCTGATAAATGTAATAAGGCATATAACATTGCAGATCCATGACCTGCTGATAATACAAAGCGATCGCGATCCACCCAATTAGAACGTTTTGGGTTAACTTTCAAATATTTAGACCAAAGTACATAAGCCATTGGTGCAGCACCCATTGGAAGACCAGGGTGTCCTGAATTCGCAGCTTGAATCGCATCCATACTCAATGTACGAATTGTATTCACTGCTAGTTGATCGGTTTTATCAAACATACAATCACTCCTTAAATATTTTTTCCTTAATCGGAACTTACTCTTCTATTTTACTAATCCAAGACTGCTTTTGCAACCGTTATTTTTATGATAAATAAAACATAGTAAACCCTTGCAAAATACATATTTCCTTCACGGGTTCCACATATTTTTTGTAACAAAAAAAGGCTGAAATTTTCAGCCTTCTCTCATCTATTCTGCGTCTCGGTTATGCAATCCTTTTTCTTTTTGAATCGCTTTTAGTTTATCTGGAGTCACGTCATTTCCTTCTTCATCGACGAATTTTAATCCTTCGATGTGGTTACGCATGCCTCCACGAAAAGCTTCCAAATACTCTTGACGTAAAAGTTGTTGTTCTTTTTCTTCCGTTGGAGTTAATTTTCCTTCTTTTTTCTTTTTCGCTAATTCATTAATACGGTTTAATTTTTCTTCTGATAACATTTTTGTCATTCCTTTCCTTGGCTTCGTCTCCTAGTGTAGCACGAGACGACATTTTTTCCTAAAAATCTGAATTACATACGAACGTTTGTTTGATTTCTGTTTACAAAGTGTGTTACACTAGTCTCAAAGAAGGAGATGTTCCGATGACAAATTTAAAAGATTCTAGACAATTAGATGTATTACAGTTTATTTATAAAGAAGTTCAAGAGCACGGTTATCCGCCAACAGTGCGTGAAATTTGTAACGCCGTTCAGCTTTCTTCGACTTCAACCGTTCATGGTCACTTATCAAGACTTGAGAAAAACGGCTTAATTCAACGTGACCCAAGTAAACCACGTGCCATTGAATTAACAATGGCTGGACTCAAAGCAATCGGCGCTAAATCAACGGCGATTCCAATGCTTGGTGTGGTAACAGCCGGTGAACCAATTCTCGCTGTAGAAGAAGCAAGTGACTTCTTCCCTATCCCACCAGACTTACAAAACGATGCAGATGATTTATTCATGCTTCGTATTAAAGGGGACAGTATGATTAATGCTGGGATCTTCGATGGCGATTCTGTCATTGTCCGTAAACAATCAACTGCCTCAAATGGTGAAATCGTCATTGCGATGACTGAAGAAGACACTGCAACTTGTAAGAGATTCTATCTTGAAAGCGACCATGTGCGCCTAGAGCCAGAAAACGACACAATGGACCCTATCATCTTACCGAACTGTACGATTTTAGGAAAAGTAGTTAGTTTATACCGCAGTCGTATTTTCTAAACCAAATGAAAATCTCCGCTCAAATCCGAGCGGAGATTCTTTTTTTTGATTAAGCTTTTAATGTTACTTTCCCTACTTCTGCTTTACCTTCTACTAAGCCTTCTGTAGCTACCGCAATAGATTCCACTTTATCCATATTCGTAAAGAGCACCATCATTGCAGTATCTTTACCAGCTTCTTTTAGTGCTTCTAAGTCCACAGTCGATAATACTGTATTTTCATCCACCTTTTGGCCAACCGTTACTGTCGTTTCAAAAGGCCCGCCTTTTAATTCAACCGTATCGATTCCCATATGAACAAGCACTTCTAATCCGCCAGCAGTTTGAATGCCTACAGCGTGAAGTGTTAGGAATACATTTACGACTTCCCCTTTTACTGGAGAAGTAATCACACCACTTGCTGGAATAACCGCAAATCCGTCACCCATCATTTTGCCTGCAAAGACTGGATCATTCACTTGTGTAATGGGAACAATTTCTCCTCCTGCTAGTGCAAATACTGGCACTTCTTTTTCTACTTGATTCTTTTTAAAAAATCCAAACATTTTATCGTCTCCTTATTCTGGTTGAATGGCATGTAATGTATTTGAGAAAATCGAGCGTTTGCGTTCCTTATCGATTTCCTTGTAGTAACTATATAAAATATCGACAATGACAAGAACTGGGAATTGCGGTGTAATGGCCGTTCCTTGCTCTAAGGCATTCTTCATCGCGATGAGCACTAATTCGTCACAATCCTGTTGCAACTCTTCGCTCTTCTTAGAGGTAATCAGAACGGTTTTCGCTCCTTGAAGTTTGGCGATATTCACGGCATTCACAACACTTTCGTTGGCCGACACCGTTATTCCAATCACTAGGCAATCTTCATCGACTAATACGCGGTTCATCAGCATCGTATGTAAATCCGTAATCGCCTCACAAATCATCCCGAGTCGCATAAATCTGAACTTCATCTCCAGGGCTGCTAACCCGGAACTTCCTTGTCCGTAGATATACACGCGCTTAGCCTTACTGAGCATATCACACACATGAATCAGCTGTGCTTCATTGATGAGTGAGAAGGATTTCGTTAAGAGGTCTGCATAATCGTCCAACACAATTTTGGTTAAATCATTATGCAAGTTTGTCTCTTCTTGTTTCCCTTTTTGATAGTCATAAATAAACTGTCGATATCCTTTATAGCCACACTTTTGAGCAAATCGTGTTAAGGACGGAATCGATACGAATAATCTTTTAGATACTTCTTGTGCGGATAACGATTCATTTTCCGGAATCACACTCAAGAAATATTTCGCAATCGTTTTTTCAATCGGTGTCAACGTATCATAAATCGATTCAATCATCGGTGCTACTTTTTTCTCAAATGACAACATCTGCTTTTCCCCTTTGCATTACTACTTTCATTATAGCACAGGTTCCGGGAAAGATTTTGCCTTTTTTCAAAAAATAAAAGATGGACTAATCGTTAAGACTAGTCCATCTTTTGAGTGAGTTTAAACGACTAATCGTCTACACCTAAAATTTCATTAATATTGTTCTTGTAAAGAATTGCTTTCGCACCGTAAATGGCTTGAATACCACCTTTAACTTCTAGAACATCTACAGCTCCGATATCTTTCAATGTCGCTTTATTAACTTTGTCGACCTCTTTTACAGATACACGTAGACGAGTGATACAAGCATCCACATCTTCAATATTTTCTGCTCCACCTAGAGCTTCAATAATACGAACACTGTCTTGTTTCAAGCTGTCGCGTGTTTCAACAACTGGTTTGTCATCTGATAACATATCATCTTCAATACGTCCTGGAGTTGCTACATTGAATTGAGTGATGAACCATCTGAATACGACATAGTATAGACCACTCCAGATAAGTCCAAATGGAATTTCTAATAACCAGTTTGTCTTATCGTTACCTTGCAAGATACCGAATAATGTGAAGTCGATAACCCCGCCTGAGAATGTATTACCAATAGAAATATTTAGAATATCTGCGATGAAGAAGCTTACCCCATCAAGGAATGCATGAATAACATATAATACTGGGCTTACGAATAAGAACATGAATTCGATTGGTTCTGTAATACCAGTGATGAATGAAGTTAAGGCAACCCCTAAGAATAAACCTGCGTATTTTTTACGACGAGCTTTTGGTACACAGTGATACATTGCTAAGCAGGCTGCTGGAAGACCGAACATCATTGTTGAGAAACGACCAGCGAAGAAACGAGTTCCTTCAGTGAATAGACCTACGTGGTTAGGATCTGCCAATTGAGCAAAGAAGATTTTTTGAGCCCCAGCAATTGTTTGACCAGCTACGACTTCCACTCCACCTAATTCTGTATACCAGAACATTGGATAAATCATATGGTGTAATCCGACTGCACCACATAAACGCATTAAGAATCCATATAAGAATGTACCAATAGGACCCGCTTGTGAAATATATCCACCAGTTGAAACTAGTAATTGTTGGAATGGTGGCCATACTACGAAGAAGATAGCCCCAACAAAGATAGATGCAAATGAAGTTACGATTGGAACAAAACGGCTACCACCGAAGAATCCAAGAACTTGTGGTAATTGGATATTGTTGTAGCGGTTATGTAACCAAACAGCGATTGCACCAATTACGACAGCTCCGATAACCCCAGTATCAATTGAAGCATCTTTACCCATGTATAATCCTACAAGAGCTTTAATTGTCGCAGTCATTACTAAGTAACCAGTTACCCCAGCAAGTGCTGCAGTCCCTTTGTCACGTTTTGCTAAACCGATACATAAGCCACACAGAGAAGAAGTGAAAGGTTTGCAAAGATAACTTCCCCTGCTTGGCTCATTACTTTAAAGATTGCTTGTAATACATCGTTATTTAATACAGGATATGTTGCCACCGTTACCGGGTTGGATAAAGCTCCACCAATCCCTAATAACAAACCTGCTGCCGGTAAAATGGCAATCGGCAACATAAAGGCCTTCCCAATTTTTTGTAAAAATTTAAACATGTGGTTTTCCCCCTTAAACTATAAATCAGTAATGTTTAATCTTTTCCTACTTGTTGAATCGCATCAACAAATTTTTTCGTGATGAGTTGTGGACGAGTAATCGCTGAACCTACAACGACACTATACGCACCTAACTCAAGCACACGTTTTACCTTTTCAGGTGTATCGATATTGCCTTCTGCAATAAGTGGGTGTTTGATTCGTGCTAACACTGTTCTCAATATTTCAAAATCATTTTCTTCAATTTTGTGACCTTTACTTTGTTTTGTATACCCTACTAAAGTACTTCCAATAAAATCAAAGCCGAGTTCATCAGCATGAATCATTTCTTCTACCGTTGAACAGTCTGCCATCAGTAATTGTTCTGGATATTTTGCTCTGATTTCATGATAGAAATCATCAAGTGTTTGTCCATTTGGACGAGTAGATGTAGTGGCATCGAGAGCAATAATCTCTGGTTTCACCGTCATCAATTCGTCAATTTCTTTCATCGTAGCGGTAATAAAGACGTCGGCATCATCATAATCACGTTTAATAATTCCAATAACTGGTAAGTCGACAGCTTCTTTGATCGCTTTGATGTCAATCACTGAATTGGCACGAATTCCTTTCGCTCCTCCTTCCTGTGCAGCAACTGCCATACGAGCCATAATATAATCACTATGTAATGGTTCATGCGGCAATGCTTGGCATGATACAATTAATTGACCTTGTAATCTCATAAACAGCCTCCTTCTATTTTTAGTAAAACCCTTACATTTTTAGTATATCTACTTCAGAAAACATTTTCAATATTACCTCTATTTTTAGTAACTACTTTCAGAATAAGGTAGAAAATACGACTCCCTCAGGCCTTTATCGAAATTACTTTCATCAAAAAAGCCACTCTTGCAAGAACAAGAATGGCTTTTCGTTACATTTTAATCAATTGATGTTTGAACGCGTAAATCGTTGCTTGCGTTCTATCTTCTACTTCTAATTTCGAGAGAATATTTGAGACGTGCGTTTTCACTGTCTTTAATGTGATAAACAACTCGTCAGCGATTTCCTGATTCGATTTTCCTTGAGCGATTAAGAGTAACACTTCTAATTCACGTTGTGTTAAATCTTCATGCAAGAAATGTTGCTGCTTCATTTGGATACGGTTCACGAGTTTATCCGTTACTTGAGGTTCAAATACCCCATCCCCTTGATATGTATCTCGAATGGCTTTTGCTATTTGAGAAGCAGAAGCTGTTTTTAAGATATAGCTCTTTGCTCCGGCGTTAATAGCAGGAAAGACTTTCTCATCATCAATAAAGCTTGTTAGGATGATGATTTTTGCTTGCGGCCACTTTTCAAGAATTTCTTTTGTCGCTTCAATCCCATCCATCTCTGGCATCACAAGGTCCATTAGAATGATATCTGGTTTTAATTCGAGTGCTTTCTCAACACCTTCACGACCATTCTTAGCTTCATCAATCACTTCAATATCATCTTGCATCGATAGATAAGAAGACACACCAAGTCGTACCATCTCATGATCGTCTACTAGTAATACATGTATCATTATTCACCCTCCATGTTACGACTGAGCGGAATCTTAATTTCAATTGTCGTCCCTTGATTTGGGAAGCTGACAATTTTCACTTGTCCACCGAGTCCTTGCACTCTTTCTTTCATATTATTAATTCCATAGCTTCCTGGAAGAATTTCCTCCGTATTAAATCCAACTCCATTATCTTCTATTTTAAAGAGAACATTGGAGTCTGTTTGACGTAAGTATACTTCTAATGTGGTTGCGTGCGAATGACGCAATGTATTCGATAGAAGTTCCTGTGCGATTCTAAAGAGATGATCCTCGACCCCTTCTGGTAGTTGGACGTCTTCGATATCCCAATGAATCTTCATCTGTACTTTCGTTTGCAATTCGACGAGTAATCCTTCAATACCTGCTTTCAATGATTTATTTTCCAGTGAAATCGGTCTTAAGTGTAGAAGCAATGCTCTCATCTCCGCTTGCGCTTGTGAGAGTACATGTTCAATCATCTTCAGTTGCTTTTGTTCTTTCTCATCGAACTTGTCTGCACGTTCATTTAACGCAGAAATCATCATCATTGCTGCAAACAACTGTTGGCTTACAGAATCATGTAATTCACGAGCGATACGGCGTCTTTCTTGTTCAATGACCTGCTCTTTCGTTTCAGTCCCTAAGAACTGTGGTTTACTACCTAATTGTTGCAATTCGAGCGATAAGTTTTCTAAGCGTTCTGAAATAGCCGCTGTCTGTTCATAAAAGACATTTAAATCTACAACAGTTGCTTCATTAATCCAGTTGGGTTGTTGTTCTTCTTTTACTAATGAATACTTTGCTCTTTGAATCATTAGTAATTGCTCACCCATTTTACGTTCTGCTTGACGATTCAAAATCATCATTGCACCAGCTGTCATCAAACCAAGTAATAAGATTAATAACAAAAACAACGTCATCGTCCCAAGAATCTCTTGAATACTAAGCGTCTCTACTAATTCATAGCGAATCCATTTTCGGAATAGGAATAGGAAAATGGTACTAACAAAGCTATACACTGCTGAATAGAGCATCCAGCTTTTTAAGAGGCGTTGCTTCATGCTTCAATCACCTCAACCTTCCCAGCGACGATGGTTGTATAAATCTTAACCCGTTTCGTACTGCGATTATAACCTGCACTATACAGTTGAATCGATTCATTACTTAGTGTATAGGTTTGATTCTCAAATTCAACTTGTCCACCAAAGCCATGATGATGAATCATCACCCCAACACCATACGGAACAAGAATTCGAACACGACCAAATCCTTTTCGGATCACGATTACATTCTCTTTAGCAGGTAGAATGGTATTCCCTAAATCGATAATCGTATCTCCTGCAAATTGTCCTGCATTAATGTCATTCCATTCGTATGGCTCGTCTCCTATCACTTGAGAACCAAGCCAGTCATAACGATGTATTGAGCCAGGTTCAGGAGTGTCTTCACGCGAATCTACAAAAATATACTCTTGCTTCTGTCTCTTTGAAAATAAGCCCGAAATGGAAGAAATCGAGAAATCATTTTTATCAAATAGTACTATTAGCAATGCTCCAATCATTCCAAGCCAAATTCCAGAAGTCGAAAGTAATGGTAAGAGAATAAATAATGCTCCAAAGCACATTCCACTATTTCTTAAAAATTTAATGTGTTTAAAAATAACAAAACTAGATAGAGTAATCACGACACCAATTGAAAAGAAGATGAATAGGCCTATTCTAGATGTAATCTCTAAAGCAGATACAATAACCCCAATTAATAAAATAATTAGTACTAGTTTAATTTTCTTCATCTTCTCACCTCCATTACAGGTATTAGTATACCATCTTCTCACGTTCAATCCTATCATGAATTCAAAACTCGTCCATCAGACTTAAGGATGAAATCCAACAAAAAAGAGCTAGGACATTTCCTAGCTCTTCTCTATTTCAAATGAATCAATTACGCAGATTGAATATCAATAATTCTGATCTTCATTTCTCCGCCTGGTGTTGGAATCACCACTTCTTCATTTAGTTTTTTACCAATAATTCCTTTGGCAATTGGAGAGTCATTTGAAATTTTACCTTCAACCGGGTTTGCTTCAGCACTACCCACGATTGTGTAAGTTTCTTCATCTCCATCTGGTAATTCGATAAACGTAATTTTTCTTCCTAGTGAAACAACATCTTTTTCTACATTGTTATCATCGATGATTTCCGCAAAACGAATCATTTTTTCTAACGTTGAAATACGTCCTTCCACGAAAGCTTGTTCATCTTTAGCTGATTCATATTCAGAGTTTTCAGATAAGTCACCGTAACTACGAGCAATTTTGATACGCTCTACGATTTCTTTACGTTTAACGACTTTTAATTCTTCTAATTCTGCTTCAAGTTTTGCTTTCCCTTCAAGCGTCATTGGAAATACTTTTTCAGTCATACGATTCTCCCCTATATCGTTTTTTTAGATTATCTAAATCTACAATGCTAAAACTTTAACATTTTATAACCGAGATTGCAAGTCTTAATTTGAAATTTAATTCGATTTTAAAATTTTATTCCATAAAAATCCCCTAGGATAAGCTTTCCTAGGGGTTAACAATTTAATTTAAATGAGATAAAATTGAAGCAATTTTCGTAGTCATTAAGTCAATCGCAACTGTATTTGAACCACCTTCTGGGATAATAATATCCGCAAATTTTTTCGTTGGTTCAATAAATTGGTGATGCATCGGTTTTACAACGGACATATATTGGTTGATGATGGAATCGAGCGTTCTACCACGTTCTACCATGTCGCGTTTAATACGGCGAATAATACGAATATCATCGTCTGTATCCACATACACCTTGATGTCCATTAAATCACGTAACCGTTCATCTTCAAGAATTAAAATCCCTTCAATTAAGATGACATCTTTTGGTTCTTGATGGATGGTTTTATCACTTCTTGTATGATTTTCGTAATCATATACTGGTTCTTCAATCGATTCAAAATTGATTAATTTATTCATATGTTCAATTAATAAATCTGTATCGAATGCAAATGGATGGTCATAGTTTGTTTTTAACCGTTCTTCAAACGGCATATGACTTTGATCTTTATAATAGTAATCTTGATCAATCTTACAAATCGTTAAATCTGGGAAGTTCGCCAAAATTTTACGACTCACACTTGTTTTCCCACTCCCAGAACCACCTGTAACTCCAATGACGATTGGCTTTTTCTTTTCCATGACCTACTCCTTATTATCAATATACTTAGCTTTTAACTCTAAATGTTCCTCATACGTCTTCGCATAATAGATTTCTTTTGTCTTAATATCTGCTAGGAAGTATAAGTAGTCTGTTTCAGCTGGTTCCATAGCTGCAACGATTGCATCTTCACTTGGACTGTTATAAGGTCCAGGCCCTACGCCATAGTTTTGATATAAGTTATATGGAGAATCTACTTCTAAATCTTCTAAAGAAAGAGCTTCTTTATGTTCGCCTAAAGCATATTGAACAGATACGTCTGTTTGAAGCTTCATATTCTCTTTAATACGGTTATGGAATACACTAGAAATCTTTTTACGATCTTCTAATTTCGTTCCTTCTTTTTCAATTAAAGAAGCTAACGCCATAATTTCTTGTAAAGTATAGTCACTTGCTAAAATCTTATCGTAGTATTTCGACATGACTTCATCTGTTTTAGCAACCATTTCAGTAATTAGCATTTGAAGTGTTTTTGAGTCATTCATATCGTATGTCGCTGGGAATAAGTATCCTTCAAGCACATATTTTACTTGGTAACCGTTATATGATTGAGTCAATAATTTCGGGAATTTTTGAACTAAATAACGTAAGAAGTCTTCGTCTTGAACTTTTGCCATGAAATCTTCGGCAGAGTATTTTGTAGATTTCTCAACTTCTTTCGCAATTTCTGTTAATTGTTCCCCTTCACGAATCAGAACTTTAGTCGCGTTTTGATCTTTATCTTTTCCTTGACCAGAAAGTTCCGCAATAATTTCGTCGAGCGTCATACTTTTAGAAACATGGTACAATCCTGATTTAAATCCAGAAACGTTTTTGAATTTCAAATAGAAGTTAAAGAGTTTCGAATTACGGATAATTCCTTCTTTTTCAAGTGCTTTTGATACTTCTTTGACAGATGCGCCTTGTTCAATTTCAAATGAAACAAGTTCTGTTTGAGCTGTATCAACTGGTTGTGTTTCTCCTTTAATGTAATTCCAAGTAAAGAATCCCCCTACTAGGACAATTACTAAAAGTGCAATCATAAAATATTTCATTATCTTTTTGATAATAGAAGTTTCCTTTTTACGAATATCGCGTTTCGTATCCGTATCAGAAATTAAGGAATGTTTTTTATGTTCTTCTTGAGACATTGTCTTCCCCCTTAAATTGGCATCAAATGATACCCATAGTTGTAGTTATTATACCTCATTCTTATTGAAAAATGAAGAAAGTCTATCATAAAGAGTGCTATTATAACAAAAAAAGCTTGAGGTTTCCCCCAAGCTACATTGTTGATTATAAATCTTCTTCAGCTAAGAATGTGTTTAATACTTCTTCAACCATATCCCATTCAGCTTCTGTTTCGATTGGGTTTAATTGGCCGTCAGTACCATCTTCGCCTTCAACATATGAGAATGCTTGTAATTCTACTTCTTCTCCTTCAGGAATTCCTGCTGGGTAGCATAATACATATGATTTGTTGAAATCATCTGATTCGAAAGTGAATAATACTTCGTGTAAAATTTCATTTCCTTCTTCGTCGATGATTGTAATATGTTCGTGACCTTCGTGGCCTTCTAAGTGATCATGTTCATGATCGTGATCGTGATGTTCTGTCATTTTCTTTCCTCTTTCCTTTGTTATTGATTTCCATTTAAATCTAAATAGTTTTGCAAAATCATGACTGCAGCTAGCATATCAATGACTTGTTTGCGTTTCTTTCTTGAAACATTACCCTCTTCGACAAGCATGCGTTCAGCCTGCATCGTCGTCAGTCTTTCATCATGAAAGACGATTGGAATTTCGAGTCGTTTTTCTAGGCTTGCACCATAACGACGGGACGCTTCTACACGTGGTCCTTCCGTATTATTCATATTTTTTGGAAGACCGATGACGATTTTTTCAACACCATACTCTTCTACTAACTCGACAACACGTTTGAACCCAAACTCTGAAGCATTCTCATTAATCGGAATCGTTTCAACCCCTTGAGCAGTCCATCCCATTAAATCACTAACGGCGACGCCCACAGTTTTACTTCCGACATCTAATCCCATTAACCTCATACTAGGCATCTCTTCCTGTTGAGCGGATATAATGTCTAATGAGTTCTTCCAAAATCTCATCTCTTTCGTGGCGACGAATTAGGTTACGTGCATCACGATGTCTTGGAATATAAGCTGGGTCTCCAGATAACAAATATCCTACGATTTGATTAATCGAACTATATCCCTTCTCATTCAACGCATCATAAACGATGGTTAATGTTTCTTGAACGGTTTTTTCGTCCTTTTCATTAAATTTAAATAGGACTGTTTCATCTATTGAACTCATAGCGACACCTCATTTCAATATATATACTCATTTTACAAGATTTTGGGCGAAACTACAATCGATACTTACCGATTCTTAATATTTAGAAAGCCTTTCCTTTGCTTATAAAACAAAAACCTTCCTTAAAACTCACTCAGGAGTCTAAGGGAGGTTTCATCATTTCTATCATTATTTAGCTAAATATTCTTTTAGCAATTCGAATGCTTGTGGAATACCTGCAGGGTTCTTACCACCTGCTTGCGCCATATCAGGACGGCCTCCGCCTCCACCTTGGATAGCTGGAGCAATCGCCTTAATGATATCGCCTGCTTTTAATCCTTTTGCATTTGCGTCTTTCGATACGGCTACTAAAAGATTTGCTTTATCATGTGAAGCTGTACCTACTACAAAGATATCGCTGGCACCTTTTTGTCTCCATGTATCTGCTAATTGACGTAATTCATCCATCTCTTTGTTTTCAAGAGCTACAGTGATGAATGAAGTTCCGTTCACTTCTTCTACGTTATTGAAGACATCTGCGACTTCAGCTTTCATGATTTTCGCTTTTAGTTTTGCAATTTCGCCGTTTGCTTCTTTCAACTCTTGGCCTAAAGTTGCAACGCGTTCTACAACAGTATCCAATTGAACAGCTTTTACTTCGCCAGCTACTTGTTTTAATAAGTTTTCGTGATGGCTTAATAAGTCAAATGCTTCTTTACTTGTAACAGCCTCGATACGACGAACGCCAGCACCGATACCTGATTCAGAAACAATCTTGAATAATCCGATGTCTTGAGTGTTTCCAACGTGGATACCACCGCAAAGTTCGATTGACCAGTCCCCAATGTTCACCATACGAACTAAGTTGCCGTATTTTTCACCAAAGAGGGCCATTGCTCCACGGCTCTTCGCATCTTCTAATGTCGTTTCAATCGTAAACACTTTTAAACCAGCCCAGATTTTCTCATTAACGATACGTTCCATTTCAGCTAATTCTTCAGCAGTAACTTGTCCGAAGTGACTGAAGTCGAAACGTAAACCAGTTGGTGTTACAAGAGAACCTGCTTGGTTTGCGTGAGTTCCTAGAACATCTTTTAATGCTTGGTGTAATAAGTGAGTTGCTGTATGGTTTTTAATGATTTTCGCACGTTCAGATGCATCAACCACTAATGTGTAAGTTGCGTTTACTTGTAAGTCGCCTAACACTTCAACCGTGTGTAATGGTTGTCCGTTAGGAGCTTTCTTCACTTGTAAGACATTCGCTACAACTGTACCGCTGGCATCTTGGATTGTACCGTGGTCGGCTAATTGTCCACCCATTTCAGCGTAGAAAGGTGTACGGTCGAATACTAATTGCGCATGCGCATCTTTATGTGCAGATTCAACTAATTCATCATCTACAACAATCGCTTTTAACACGCCTTCTTCAGTTGTTGAAGCATATCCAACGAATTCACTCTCTACAGTGATATCACGTAATACTGCAGATTGTACGTTCATTGATGTTTCTGTATTACGAGCAGCACGCGCACGGTCTTTTTGTGCTTGCATTTCTGCTTGGAAACCTTCTTCATCGACAGTGAAACCATTGTCACTTGCGTATTCTAATGTTAATTCATATGGGAATCCATAAGTATCATATAGTTTGAACGCATTTTCGCCAGAAAGAGTTGTTTCGTTTGCTTCTTTCATATCCGCAAAAATAGTTTCTAAGATTGCTAAACCATCGTGAATTGTTTCTTGGAAACGATCCTCTTCGTTGGCAATCACTTTTTGAATGAATTCCATGTTTTCAGTTACTTCTGGATAGTAGCTGTGCATAATTTGAGCAACCGTTGGAACTAATTTAGTTAAGAATGATCCTTGAATTCCTAAACGTTGTCCGTGCATTACTGAACGACGGATTAAACGACGGATGATATATCCACGACCTTCGTTTGAAGGAAGCGCGCCATCCCCAATTGCAAAGCTTACCGCACGAATGTGGTCAGCGATAACTTTGAATGATACATCAGTTTCTTTAGATTCATTGTATTTCTTACCAGCGCTTAAGCTTTCTAATTGCTTAATAATTGGCATAAATAAGTCTGTTTCGAAGTTTGTTGGTGTATCTTGGATAACAGAAACTACACGTTCAAGACCCATCCCCGTATCGACGTTCTTATGTGGTAATGGTGGATAAGTTCCGTCTGGCATATGGTTGAATTGAGAGAATACTAAGTTCCAAATTTCTAAGTAACGTTCGTTTTCTCCTCCAGGATAGTTTTCTGGATCATCTTCTGCTAAGTTATTATATTTTTCTCCACGGTCGTAGAAAATCTCAGTATCCGGACCACATGGACCAGCACCGATATCCCAGAAGTTATCTTCTACTGGAATGATATGATCTTCTGGAAGACCAACTTTATCCATCCATAATGTTTTTGTTTCTGGATCTTCTGGATAGTAAGTAACGTATAGACGATTTGGATCAAGTCCTAACCATTTTTCACTTGTTAGGAATTCCCATGCCCATGGAATCACTTCTTCTTTGAAGTAGTCCCCGATTGAGAAGTTCCCCATCATTTCGAATAATGTATGGTGACGAGCTGTATGCCCTACGTTTTCGATATCGTTTGTACGAATACTCTTTTGAGCATTTGTAATACGTGGAACTTCTGGTGTTTCCGTTCCATCGAAGTATTTCTTAAGTGTCGCAACCCCCGAGTTAATCCATAGTAATGTTGGATCGTTTACAGGAATTAAGCTCGCACTTGGTTGAACCTTATGTCCTTTTTCTTGGAAGAAATCAAGGTACATTTGACGAATTTCGCTACTTGATAATTTTTTCATCTTCATTCTCCTTCTTTTTGTAAATAAAAAAACTGCCCCATTGCTGCAAGGGCGTCCTACCGCGGTACCACCTTGCTTACAATGAAACAGCTGTTCATTCATCTCTAATTCCGATAACGCTGGAAGGGCGTTTGTATTTCTACAAAGTTTTCAATCGGGAGCACGATTTTGATGGCTATTTTCACCAGACAAGCCTCTCTAATATGTAAAATCTCAATCCGATTGCTTACCTTTAGAAGTATACGAAAAGCGCCTTGTTTTGTCAACTATTCGCGTGTCCTTCTTCTTTTAAAGGAAGGTGTAAATACACTTTCGTATATGCGTTGGGCTCAGATTCAATTTCCATCGAGAAAGCTTCTCCGAAAAAGAGCGTCAATCGTTCTTGGATATTCTTAATACCAACACCACCGAGTTCTTTGGTGCTCGTTGTATTTTCTTTTATTCCTACCCCATTATCCGCAATACAAATATCTATAAAAGTATCTCTTTTAGACACAGTAATCGTAATTTTCCCAGGGCGTTCTGACTCTTTAATTCCATGATAGATTGCATTTTCTACGAGTGGCTGCAGAACGATTTTTGGAAGCTTGATATCAGGAATATCATCAGGTTCGTCAATCTCATATTCCAATTTGTCTCCATATCGTTCCTTTTGAATAAACAGATATTGACGGACATGCTCGATTTCTTGGCGTAAGGTCACTATCTCTTCTCCAGCATTCAAGGAAAGTCTAAAGTAATTAGAGAGCGCCTTGGTAATGTCTACTACCTTTTGATGGTCTTGAAACTCTGCCATCCAAATAATGGTATCCAGCGTATTATACAAGAAGTGCGGATTAATTTGACTCGTTAACGCCTTTAATTCATAGATGCGGGTCAATGCTTCTTGCTCTTTTTCTTCCTTCATTAAAGTCTCGATTCTCTCGAGCATCTGATTAAAGGTACCTGCTAGCGCTTGGAATTCTTGAGCTCCTTTTTGTTCTGCTCGAATAGTCGTGTCGCCTTCTTCTACTCGTCTCATCACTTGTCCTAGTCTTTTAACAGGTAGTAATTGATAACGTATCAATGTAAAAATACCCAACATACAAATAAGTAAGCTAAGCACTCCAACAACACTGACAATCCCAAGTAGTTTTACTGAGTCTTCTTTAAACCGACTAAATGAGCTAACACCTACTAAGATCCAATCGCTATTTTCAATAGGGCTTTTATGAACAAAAAAATCATCAGACACCATTGAATCCATCGGACTATTGGATATTTCTTGTACCGACATTTGCTTATCAACTGACTCGAAAGCCTCCGAATCCGGATGATAAATAAGTGTACCGTCCTTTTGGATGACAAAAGCATACCCATTTTCCCCTAGAGAAAGTTCTTTCACATATTTTTCTAGTTCGTGATAATCCACATCTAAGCGTATAACGCCAAGATTTTCTCCTGCGTTGCTTTTAACTTCCTGACTAATAGAAATTACGATTTGATTATTTTGATTCTTGATAGACTGAATGATTGGAACATTCGAGTGCTCTAGAGCATCTTGATACCATTTTTGGGCCATCATATCCGCTGAAGTCACCATTTCCTCTTCCATCCCGGTCGTAACTAATCTTCCATCTTTCGTCACCAATCGTATCGATACAAAATCCGGATGACTCTTCAGCATTGTCTCAAGCCATTCATGGATTGCCGCTTCATTTTCAGCTGATGTTTGACTGGCAAAGTCCTTTATTGCCTGCGACTGTGATAAAGATCTTGAAGTAGATTTTAAATTCGAAACGTACTGTTCGATATATTTGGAACTTGTATCAATCTCATGAATGGTATGGTCTTCTACTTCACGATGAAAAACCTCGCTACTTTTTATAAAATAGAAGCTTCCAATTAAAACTACCATGGCAAAAAGCATGATACTTAAATAGGCAAATAATCTTGTTGCAAGAGACTGTTTTTTCATATTTTTGCCCCACTTCTAAAACTTTTAGGGGAAACGCCGACAATCGACTTGAATCGATAAGAGAAATAGTTCATATCTTCTATTCCAACAGATAATGCCACCTCATAAATCTTCATGTCGGTTGATAATAAGAGACGCTTTGCTCTTTGAATCCGTTGCTGGGTCACATACTCTTGAAAGGACATTCCAAGTTCTTTTTTGATTAAAAGGCTAAGGTAGTTCGTACTGAATCCTAATTGCTTTGCAAGTTCACCTAGCGCTAAATTTGGATTTGATAATCGCTCTAAAATCAGCTTCTCGAAATGAAGAGTTCCCGAAGAGGCGTCCTCTTCACTTGCTAATGCCAATAGTTCCCGTTGGCGCTTTTCTTCGTTGAGCTTGGCTACAACTTTCACCAATAAAGCTTCGATTTCTGATTTCGTCACTGGCTTTAAAATATAATCTTCTACTCCAATTTTCACTGCAGATAGTAAATAATCTACATAATCATACCCCGTTAAGAAGATAATTCTCATTTGCGGATATTCTGACCTCACCAATTGCGCAAGAGTAATGCCATCCATTTTCGGCATATTAATATCTGTCAGTAAAATATCCGGCGCTTCTTCTCGTATTTTTTCCAGTGCTTGCTCCCCATTTTCTACTTCCTGAACCGTTGAAATTCCCAGCGATTCAAAATCAATTAAGGATGCAATCCCTCTACGAATAATTGGTTCATCTTCAACTATTAAGATTGAATACATCTTATTCCCCTCCTTTCTCTATTATACTTCTATTCATAACGGTTTTAAATCTATTTTTACTCAAAAAAAGTGCTTCTCTAAAGGAGATTAACTTAGAGAAGCACTGAGTGGTTATTTGACGAAATCGACTAAATAGCCATATCCCTTTGCTTCCATCTCATTGAGTGGGATGAATTTGATGGAAGCACTATTGATACAAAAACGAAGTCCACCTTTTTCTTTTGGACCATCTTCAAAAACATGTCCAAGGTGTGAATTGGCTACCCTACTTCGAACTTCAACACGTTTCATATTAAAACTATTATCCTCATGATAGGTCACAACTTCCGAAGAAATTGGTTTTGAAAAACTTGGCCAGCCGCAGCCAGAATCAAATTTATCTTTTGAAGAAAAGAGCGGTTCTCCGGTTACTACATCTACATAAATCCCTTGTTCATGATTATCCCAGTATTCATTTGAAAAAGCTCTTTCCGTTTTATTTTCACGAGTAACTGCGTATTGTTCCTTCGTAAGTGTTGCTTTTAGAGTCTCTTCGTCAGGTAGTGGATAAAGACTGGCATCAATTACAGGGTCACTCGCCTTTTTAACGTCAATGTGGCAATATCCATTTGGATTCTTCTTCAAGTAATCTTGATGATAATCCTCTGCTATAACGAAATTTTTCAAAGGTTCCGTCTCAACGGCTAATTTCTTACCAAAAGATTCTTCTTTTTCCTTCATGACTTGTTGAATAATGGCGCTATCTGCCTCATCAACATAATAAATACCCGTACGATATTGTCTTCCAGTATCATTTCCTTGTTTATTCACAGAAAATGGATCAATGACTCTAAAGTAATACAACAATAACTCGCGAAGTGAAATCTTATCAGCATCATAAGTAACATGAATCGTTTCCGCATGGTCTGTATCATGAATGAGCTTATAATTGGTCGTTTCAACCTTTCCATTCGCGTATCCACTCACAACATCAATAACACCATTAATTCTAGAAAAGTATTCTTCTAATCCCCAAAAACATCCGCCTGCTAAATATATCTCTTTCATATGTTCACCTTCCTTTTTCATTTCACTTGTAGTGCTATCTGTTTCCATTAGTTTGGTTACCTTATTGGAGATTTCATCAGCTTTTGAATCCTTTGCAAGGGTACCTCCTTTGGCAAAATAAAGCACTCCTAAAAGAATGATGACTACGGCAAAGAGTGTCACCACTAATTTTTTATCCATAGAGAACTCTCCTTTCTTATAGGCTTTCTAGCGTTTTTACGATATCGTCATTAGAAACGTGTCCTGGTTGAACTCTGACAACTTTTCCATTAGCATCGATAAATGCTGAAGTTGGGTATCCAACGACTCCGAGTTTCTTCAAGAATTGACCGTCTTTATCTACGAGTACTGGTAATGAATGGTAGTCTACCCCGTCAAACCATTTTTTGAAGTCCTCTAAAGATTTCTCGCGGTTCACACCAGGTGCAATGACAGTAAGAATCACTGAATCTTTTGGTGGCATTTCAGAAAGTTGTGTAATGTCCGCTAGTCCAGATAGACAAATTGGGCACCATGAAGCCCAAAACTTCAAATAAACTTTTTTCCCTTTATAATCCGCTAATGAAACTTCTTTCCCCTCTAATGTTGTAAAGGTAGCCTGTGTCATATCGTCCATTTCTCCCATCTTTTTGTCCATCTTCTCATCTTTTGAACTCATGTTATCCATCTTCTCATCTTTTGAACTCATGTTATCCATTTTATCCATTTTTTCACCACTCATCGAGCTCATCATTTCAGTGGTTTCTTTCATGTCTTTATTATCCATGCCCATTTGTGAATTTTGACAAGCTCCTAAAAGCAATGTACTAAATAATGCAATCATCAATTTTGTTTTCATTTTCATTCCTCCTAATTTTTAATGGAAAACTTGTGATAGTTGGGAAAAGATAATCGATGCTCCCATCAAAACAATCACGAGTCCTCCGATTTTTTTAAGTAATAATAATCGTTTTTTTGCAAGGTTAAACCATTTAAATGCTACGGTTGAAGCAGCTGATAAGATTAAAAACGGAATGGCCAATCCTAATATATATAAGCAAAGTAAGAAAATACCATAAGTGATACTGGCTTGTTGCGTGGAGATAAGCGTTAGGACCGCACTTAGTACTGGTCCCACACAAGGTGTCCATCCGAAGCTGAAGCTGAGTCCTAATAAGTAACTACTCCAAAGCGATTTTTTATCTTTGATTTCAAACTGAACTGTTTTTTGTTTTTGTAAAAATAGTAAATGGCACAGTTCCATTTGGTGCAATCCCAATAGCACAATCACTACTCCCAGTGTGATATTAAACCAAGGATTGTAAATCAGACTTCCTAATGCAGTTGCCGCAAACCCTAAGAAGAAAAAGACTGTTGAAATGCCTGCAATAAAGATGACCGTTCGAATCATTGGCTTCCAATATATCTCTAATTTCCCAATCTTCAGGTGAGGTCCGTCCTGTTCACTCATCAAAACACCAAAATAGACTGGAAACAGCGGTAGCACGCACGGAGAAAAAAACGAGAATAAGCCTGCTAAAAATACGCTTCCCCATAATACAAAATCCATAAAATCCCTCCTTCAATTTGTATCTTTAGTATACGTCTGGAAGAATCGTAAAAATATAGATTTTCCACACATAAAACTTGATTATGATACGATGATTCAAAAGAATACAAAAAAGCCACGTGAGTTTTCACCCACGTGGCTTAATCATTTATCTATTAGAAGAATATGCTATTATTCTTTTCTGCTTGGTAGTTTTGACGAACACGGTTACCAGCACCTGGTTCCACTTGTTCTAACGCTGACTCAATAATTTGTAATGATTCATCGTATTTGAATGTGTGGTTGAATAGGTCGAGTGCACGACCAATCGCTGTTTCGATTTCAGGATGTGATAAACGGTAACGGTTCGCATGTTGAATCATGTACTCTGTTAATTGCGCATTATCAACGATTTGTTCTGTGAAGATATCTAATTTTTCAACATCTTCTTCGATCACGTTGTTCGCCGCGTTAATTTCAGTCATATCTAATTTCACACGGTTCATCTTTTGCCATAATTGTTCAATACGGTTACTTGTTGCAAAGAACAATTCTAAGTACTCTTTTGGAAGACCTGGTAAGTGGTATTTCTCAATCGTACGTTTCATATTACGTAAGTCTAATTCGAAGACATCTAATCCGTCACGAATCGCTTTTTCTTGGCTACGTAAGTCAGATAAAGTATTAACTAAATCAGTTTGATCTTCATCAATGCTGTTTAATTTATCAAGAACGAGTTCGTAATGTTCTTTCACTACTGAGTAAGGAACTTGATGATTTTCCATCGCCTTGCTGTAGTATTGAACGGCTTCTTGTTCTTTTTCTAATTGCTCAGCAAACTCTTGTACACGAACGAATTCGTTATTTGACAAGATATAGTTTTGAGAAACACGGTCAACTTCGATATTCACATAACGGTTGCTTTGTAATACTTGGTTCAAGCGTTTTTCAACTTGAGCTTTGTTACGGTATACAAATTCACGTGCCTCAATTTCAGCTTCCATCACATCGTAAAGTTGGTCGATTTCACGAGCTACTTTATCTAATTGTTGACGAGCTTCTTCTAATTCTGTAGCAGCGATATGTCCGCGTGCCACTTCAATTGTTTTTTCAATCTTTTCAATTTCTTCAGGAATTGAAATTTTAGAGAATTGGTAATGCTCTTCGACCATGCGAGCATATCCTTGTTTCAAGTCTTCTACTTGTTCGTTGTACTCAGTTTCGATTTCTTTTAATAATTGAGGAACTTGTTCAACGATTGACTCAAATTCTTTCATTTCGTTTTCGATACGTCCAAGTACTTCTTTGGCTTCTAAGTGGTCGCCTTCGTTTGTTAATGTATTAAATTTCGCGAAGTCTAATTCTAAATAAGCTAAACGTTTTTCTAACGTTTCTAGCGCTTCGCCGAATGAGAAACTATGTGCTAATAAGTCTTTGCGCATTGAAGCATAGCGTTCTTGTAATAAGTCTAGCTGTGCGCGGTTTTGTTTTTCACTATCCAATAATTTTTGTAATGCTGAGTAAATTTTATCCACTTCAGCTTTTGTTTCTTCAATCAAGTTTTCAGCTTGTTGTGTCACTTGATTTCCTTTGATGAAGTTTAATTTTTGGATATATTGTTCTGCACTTACTAATGCAGCTTCGATTTCAGGGAATCGGAATCGTGTGATTGTTTGCCATGTTGCTTGCCATGTTTCGTACGTTCTCTTTGTTTGCCCTGTTAAATTCAAGTTTTTCAAAGTATAGAACGTGTCCGCAATTGGCACTGCCATTAACTTATCCTTTTTCTCTGATAATTCTTCAATTACTTTAGTTTGTTTCTTTGTCATGAATATTGCTGTTGCATAACCTGCGGCACCAAGTACCACAATTAGCAATAGAAAGATTACAAATCCCATGCTATAGCCTCCAAATATATATATTTACAGTTTTCACACATAATATCATTAGTAGTATAGCACGTTTTATAGCGATTTAGCAAAAAACTTCAAGGTTTCTGAGTGATTTTTTACTAAATGATTAGTGTCTTAATCGACCAGACTCCAAAGTATAGCGTTTATTGTACAAATCGATAACTTTTGGTACTCTATGCGCTATCTCTACAAATGGAATTTTATCCTTAATGAGAAGTTCCCTAATCATCATCGTTGTATCCTCATCAATAGCAGATGAAAACTCATCTAATAACAGCAATTGGTATTTTCTAAGTAATAGACGTGCTAGACAGATTCTAGCTTTTTCTCCTCCAGAAAGTGATTCATCAAGATTTACTTCTGCATTATGTAGCCCTATTCTATCGACTAGGTAACCTAGCCCTACTTTTTGAAGAACAGACGTCACTTCACTATCAGAATAATCTTCTCCTAGAGAAATATTAAATTTTAACGACTCATAGAAAATCCTTGATTCCTGAGTAAAGAATCCCATGTGTTTCTTTAAATCATCTCCTGAAACTAATTGTCTCTGAATTCCATTATACTTTTGAACTCCATCTTTAGATACATAGAGTCCGTATATTAATTCCAAGAGTGTAGATTTTCCAGAGCCTGATGGTCCCATAATCAGTACTCTATCATTCTCATTAATCTCTAAATCAATTTTGTCTAATATAGTCATTTTTTCAATTTGAACATTACACTGTTGTAACTCAATCGGAAATATTGTACTAATACTAGATTTACTTTCAGAATTATCACATTCAAACTCTGTATACTTTTCTACTCTTTCAATTACAGGAATGATTGAATTAAATCTTTGATAGTAATCTATTGCATTGAGTAAAGGTGTAACAATACGATCGCTAGCTAAATAAATTGCAATAACGGTGGCTAATTTAGTCTCACCAATAATAACTAAATATACCCCAATAGCTAACGGCACAAATGAACTTAATCCTGAAAGTAAATTTGCTAATAACTTCGATGCAAATCGAACATGATTCATTTGAAAATAGGCTTCTTCTGTTTGATTCAATGTTCCCATCAACTTATTCAAGAAGATTTTTTCTACAAAAAAGTTTTTAATGATTGGCTTACTTTTCAAATATTCTTGTTGTTGCAAGATACTTAATTGGTTCACTTCAGCCCATCTCTTTGAATGCTTTCGAATAGATTTAGCAAATAGTTTTGGAACTAATATCGGTAAGAACGATAACGTAATAAAGAGTGCTGCTAACTTTAAATCTATGGCTGATACATACAACAAGGTAACCAACGCAAATACGAGGCAATAGAAAAATCCCATGATAGACTTGATTCCCTGTTCCTCTAATAGTTTTAATTCACTAAGCACTATTGACTCTACTTCCTGTTGGTTAAACTTTCCGTAAAAGAATGCTGTAATGATTTTTTCTTTAAGCGTTAATGTTAATTGTTTTATCATTCTTTGTTGAGAATCTTCCCATATAAATAATCCAAGTCGAATAAGTAAATAACTAAGAATACCTACGATTGAAATTTTTACTAAATCCTCAACTTTTTGAGTGGATGAAACATCTATTAAGCCTGAGATAAAGGAAGGAATAATAATACCGTCTAAAGCCGTTAAAGACATACCAATAGCAATTAGTACTAAGTATTTGCGTGGTAACCACTCCAAAATTTTCTTCATATAATCCATCATTCCACTTCCTAACCAACAAGATTCTAATCAAATTTATGAGTTATTCTTATACTCTCAACTATCATTCATATTCATTATTAACTTCAGTATAGGATATTTGTAAAAAAAAGCAATAACTGAACCGATTGGAATCCTGAATAAACTCCATTTTTGTAGATAAATATCCGAAATTGTTATAACTTCTTAGTTTTTCTCTAGAAAAAAGTATCTTTGACATTCATAAGGCAAGATACATCTGTTTATAAACATCATCTTAAAAGAAAAAGGAGAACGGAAATCCGTTCTCCTAATCACTTACGCTTTTATTTAATTAATTCGTAAATCGCTTCTGCATAAATTGCAGCTGATCTGAATAAATCTTCTAATGCGAAGAATTCATTTGCTTGGTGCATTGTATCGATTGAATCTGGGAAGAGCGCACCATACGCTACACCACGTTCAAAGATACGTCCGTATGTTCCACCACCGATAGATTGTTCGTGAGCTGGTAAGCCTGTTTGACGGTGATATACGTCTAACAATGTTGACACTAACTCATCTTCTGGAGATACATAGTGAGGAACTTGTGCTTTACCGTGAGCAACTGTGAATCCATAACCTGAAGCGACAACTTCTGTCTTAATTTCAAGACCTTCTGCAGTAACGCCTAATGGATAACGGAAGTTCACTACAGCTACCCCACCTAATTCTGGAGTGTAAGTGAAGATTCCTGCATTCGCTGTTAATGGTCCCATCACTTCATGATTGTAGTCCACTTTTAAGTTTTTACCATCAGTATCTTCATGTAATACTTCAGCAGCAAAGGCTAAGTACTTCTTCGCATTGCCTTTGAAGTTGAATTGGTTTAAGAATTTCGCTAAGTGTGTCCCTGCGTTTATTCCTTTATGTGGAGTCGATCCGTGTGCTGATTTACCAACAACGTCTAAGATAACTTTGCCGTCTAATACTTGAGCACTACCTTCAACAGGATTTGCAGCAACATATGCCAAGAAGCGGTCAACCACTTCGTCCGCATTTGGAACAACGATTTCCGCATGGGCATCTTGAGGAACCATGTTTTCACGTAAGCCTGCATCGAAGCTTAATAATTGGTAGTCGCCTTCAGCAACGCCAGCAGGAATATCATAGTGTAATGAAAGAATTCCTTTTTCACCATTGATGATTGGGAATGTTGCGTCTGGTGAGAAACCAAAGTCCGGCATTTCTTCTGTTTGGAAGTAACGGTCCATACATTTCCAACCTGATTCTTCGTCTGTTCCGATAATGAAACGAACACGTTTTGAAACTGGTAATCCTAATTCTTTGATGATTTTTAATGCGTAGTATGCTGCCATACTTGGTCCTTTGTCATCGCTTGAACCACGCGCATAAATACGATCATTAATAATTTGTGGTTCGAAAGGATCTGTATCCCATCCAGTACCCACTGGAACAACGTCCACGTGACCTAATACACCAAGAGTTTCTTTGTAGTCTGGATTTGGTGCAAATTCAATGTGTCCTGCTAAGTTTCCAACTTGTTTTGTTGTAAAACCATCACGTTCACCGATTGCTAAGAATGCTTCAAGTGCTTCTTTAGGTCCAGGTCCTACTGGTGCATCCTCTGTTGCTTTAGAATCATCACGTACACTGTCGATACGTAATAATGTGAATAAATCTTTTAATAGATCTTCTTTACGAAGTTCTACTTCTTTTTTCCAATCAATTGTCATCCAATCGCTCCAATCTCTATCAAGTAGATTCAATAGTCTTATCTTACCATTTTTAGAAAAGGATGAAAAGCGGTTAAACCCTTTCTATAACAAATAAAAGCCTAGGATTTCTCCTAAGCTTTCGTTATTCATGAATCATTAATGATTCTAATTCTTCTTCGGTTAAAGGTCTGCTCTCTCCTAACGTGAGGCTCTCATCTAACTTGAGTGGCCCCATCGTGAGCCGTTGCAAATCGACAACGGTTTTCCCACAGGCTTTGACCATTCGTTTCACCTGGTGGAATTTCCCTTCTTTCAGGTGAATCTGAACAACCGATTCATCCTGCGTAGTGCTCAGAATATCCAGACGCGCTGGCATACACTCCGTTCCATCCGATAATACGATGCCCTTCTCAAAAGCAGTGACATCTTCTGCTGTCATCACCCCTACGACTCTTGCCTGATAGATTTTTGTGACGTGTTTCTTCGGTGAAAGAAGTCGATGCGCCAATTCTCCATCATTTGTCAAAAGTAATAAACCGTGCGTATCGATATCCAAACGCCCAACTGGGAAGACTCCTTTTTTAAAATAAACTGGATCGATTAAATCCAGAACCGTCTTATGAAGATTATCTTCTGTGGCACTAACGACTCCTTTAGGCTTATTCATCATCATATAGACGAACTCTTCATACTGAATTTTTTCACCATCAAACATTATGTCATCCGTTTCAGGATTCACTTGAACTTTCCCATTGGTGACGACTTTACCGTTGACGGTAATTCTTTTGGCCTTTAATAAAGATTTGACCTCGGAACGAGTTCCAAGGCCACAATCTGCTAAACATTTATCTAATCTCATTATTTCATCCTCAATTTACGACGAATGCCACCAACGCGTGCGCCAAGCATTTCATCAGCTAATCGATTCTTTAAGGTAATTAATCCGTAAGTCACAACTCCGACAAAACCTACAGCAACAACTGCAATAAGTGCACGGACTTTGCCACCGATTGGCATTACATGTTTAATCGTGTATAAAGTGAGTGCCGAAGTAATCGCCATCGCAAGGGAAGCAAGAAGTACTTGTCCGAATTTCTTCAATACGTAATTCAAATCGAATCGTGTTAATTGAAGTACGTGACGACACATATAAAGTGTTGCGACAAAAAATGCTACTGAGCTGGCAATTAACGGACCTGCTCCACCTAGGAAGTAAATCATCATTGGTTGCCATAGCAATTTAATAAGCACTGTAAATCCTAATGCTTTAATCGCAATGATATGTTGTTCCATCGATTGCAGGATGTACGTGAACGTTACGAATAATCCTAAAAACACACACATGATACTTGAAACCATTAATAAATACGTTCCTGTTGGGTCTGGTGAATAGAACACATTATAAATTGGTTCTGAGACAATCGCCATCCCTACAGAAGCTGGAATCATGATGTAAGCAAATAATCCGAGGTTATTGGCAATCACGCGTTTCACTTCTTCACGGTCATTCACTGAATAATGAGCCGCAAGTAGTGGCAATGCCGCTGTTGAAATACTCATCGCAAGCGAAATGACAATCATAATCACCTTATTCGCATTAAATCCAAATAAAGTAATCAATTCTTTCCCTTCTTCAAACGAGAAGTTCGTAAAGATTGGAACCAGACGTTGGAAGGTTTCTTGGTCAATCAAGCTGATGATTTGAATACTTGAAGTCACTAACACGAAAGGTAACGCCTCACGCATGACTTCGAAAATAATTTTCCAGAAACTTAGTGGACGTTCAGGACGCCCTTCTTCCATTAATTCCATCATCCCTTTATGGTCACGGAACATCTTATAAGCTAAGTATAAGAATGCGATGACCGCACCGACAAAGGCCGCAAACGTAGAATGCGCTACAGCGACGACGAATCCGCCGTGGATGACACGCATCACAAAATACGTTAACCCTAACATGTACAAGATACGGACGACTTGCTCCCATAATTGAGATTTCGCAGAAGCCGCCATCTCATTATATCCTTGATAGTATCCACGCATTAAGCTAAGCGGTGGAATAATGAGTACCGCAGGCGTTAGCGAACGAATGACCATAATACTGTCCGCGACTTCTTCAGGAGTAGCTCCTTTTGCAAAAAGTGGCGCTGCAAAATACATTCCCGCCGCAAAGACCACTCCAAGGAATGTCATAAAGAGCATCGTTCCTTTGAACAAGCGCCAACTCGTTTTATAGTCTCTTCTTGCTTGGTTATCCGCTACGATTTTAGAAATCGCAACAGGAATCCCTGCCGTTGATATTTGTAATACTAAAGCATAAATATTATAGGCGATAAAATATAAGTAGTTCGCATTATCCCTATCGGCACCCATCCACATTCCCCAAGGGATGATATATAGTGCTCCAAGTAATCTTGAGACGATATTCCCAATCGTTAACCAAGATGAACTTTCCAAAAGAATTTGTTGCGAATTTTTCTGATTTCGAATTTTATCACTCAGGCCTACATAAGGCTTTCTTTTAAACATATATTGAAAAATCCTCTTTCTTAAATTATACCAACCATAAGAGTACATTATTTTAATGTAAAATGCTAGCAATCTTATGAAACCTTAAGCAGTTGGTCATAATTGCATACAAAAAGAACCGAGCTGAAGCGCTCGATTCTTTTGATTGATTAGTCTAATAAAGTTGTTTGTCCTTCTTCTTCCACTTCGACAGGAGCTGCTACTCCAATGCCATAGTGAGCACGAACTTTTTGATTCAAGTCGGCAACGACTTCTGGATGGTCTGCCAAGTATGCTTTAGCATTTTCACGACCTTGACCAATCTTCTCATCGTTATAAGCGTACCATGCACCACTCTTCTTCACGAAGTCGAGGTCTGCTGCCATGTCAAGTAATTCCCCAAGTTGAGAAATTCCTTCTCCGTACATAATATCCACAACAGCTGTTTTAAATGGTGGAGCCACTTTATTTTTAACAACTTTGATTTTAGTTTGGTTCCCTAAGATTTCAGTACCTTGTTTAATTTGATCAGCACGACGTACTTCTAAACGAACAGTCGCATAGAATTTCAACGCACGTCCACCAGGTGTTGTTTCAGGGTTTCCGAACATAACGCCCACTTTTTCACGGATTTGGTTGATAAAGATTGCGATTGTTTTTGTTTTGTTAATAGAACCTGATAATTTACGTAATGCTTGAGACATTAAACGAGCTTGAAGACCTACGTGTGATTGTCCCATGTCGCCATCGATTTCGGCACGTGGAACTAACGCAGCTACTGAGTCGACGATTACAATGTCAACGGCTCCTGATGATACTAAAGCATCTGCAATTCCTAATCCTTGTTCCCCTGTATCTGGTTGAGATAATAATAATTCATCAATGTTTACGCCTAAAGCTTTTGCGTATTCTGGATCTAGAGCATGCTCAGCATCGATAAACGCTGCCACTCCACCACGTTTTTGAACTTCCGCAACAGCGTGCAATGCCACTGTTGTTTTACCTGAAGATTCTGGTCCGTATACTTCGATAATACGTCCACGTGGGAATCCACCTACACCTAATGCGATGTCTAATGCAAGAGACCCTGAAGATACTGTTTGAATTTGTGTATCTACTTTTTCTCCTAATTTCATTACGGCACCTTTACCGTAGCTCTTTTCAATTTTCTTTAGCGCATCTTCCAATGCTCTTTGACGATTTTCATTTTCTGCCATGTTTTAATTCCTCCACGAATTTTAAGTCAAACATATTGTACACTATGTTCTATTCCATGCGCAAGCAATATGCGAACATTTGTTCTTATTTTATTCGAGCTTGTTTTAATAAATATTTTCTAAGTAAATTCCAACCATGTTGTACCGCGAATTCACGGTTGTCGTTACGAGTACGTGCAAGGTGTAATTCTAACACTTCTACATCTGTTTGAGACGCTAATGCCACGAAAATCGTTCCGACTTCTTTTCCTTCCATTTCACTTGGTCCAGCGACTCCTGTAAATGAAATTCCCAAATCACTTTGATAATGGAGTCTTGCTTGTTCGGCCATCGCTTTAGCACATTCTGCACTCACCATTCCGTATTGATCGAGTAAAGTGCTGTCAATTCCTAGTTGCGTTTCTTTCGCTTCTCGTTGATAAGCAACTGTTCCTCCTTGGAAATAGGCGGAGCTTCCTTCGAACGCCACGACACTTGCTGCGAACAATCCTCCTGTTAAACTTTCAGCACAGGCAATCGTGAGTCCGGATTCTTTTAATAACTCAACGGTCACTTCTTGTAATGAATTGTGGTCCCCATATCCATAGAAGAATTCTCCCACTTGCGATTGGATGAGTAGTTCCATTCCGTCAAGAAGGTCCCTGCACTCTTCTTCTGTTTCCCCATTCGCCGTTAAACGAAACATGACTTCGAATTTACCGGCATATGGTGCAATCGTTGGATTTGTTTGTCCCTCGATTAAATCTTCTAGGATAGTCACTAAGCGTGATTCTCCAATTCCAAAGAATCGTAAGTAACGAGATTCGAATAAATCCACTTTGCCCACTTTTTTTCTTAAGAAAGGTAATACTTCTTTTTGCATCATCATTTTTAATTCATTTGGTGGTCCAGGGAGAACAATGAATTGTCGGCCATCTTTTTCAAAACCACAACCAACTGCAAGTCCATTATGATTTTCAAAAACAGTACCGCCCTCGAATGCGAGTGCCTGTCTACGATTATTTTCACTCATGTCGCGATGAGAACGCACGTGAAAATCGATCACTTTTTGAAGAGCTGCCTCATCTTCGACAAGTGGCACATTTAAAAATCGCGCCAGTACTTGTTTCGTAATATCATCTGTCGTTGGTCCAAGACCTCCAGATAAAATAATCAACTCACTTCTTGAAGCGGCTAATTCAATCGCTTCATACATTCTTTCTTCATTATCCCCAACCACTTGTTGATAGTATGTTGGAATTGAATTTTTTGCTAATTCTTGGGCTAGGTATGCACTATTCGTGTTCACAATTTGCCCCATTAGTAACTCTGTACCAACTGCAATGATTTCAGCATTCATAATTTCGCCTTCCTTACACTCTTTTTCGAAAAATAAAAAGCCCAAAACAACTGTTTCAGGCTTTGTTTGTTATTCTGTTTTAGTAAATGAATCCGCAAATACATGTCGATTCTTTACAAAATAATCCAAACCTGAATAGATTGTAAATACTAAACAACTATAAAGTAAGATTTGTCCGATTGGAATTCCAATGGCCTTAAAAAACAAATCATCTGTTAATAGGAAAATAATTGCCAACATTTGAGTAGCGGTTTTTACTTTCCCAGGCCAAGCAGCTGCCATGACTTCGCCATCTGTCACCAGTAATAGTCTAAGCCCTGTTACTGCTAATTCACGACAAACAATGATACTCACAACCCAAGCAGGAGCTAAGTTAAATGACACGAGCATAATGAATGCGGTCATCACTAGCATTTTATCTGCTAAAGGATCAGCGAACTTCCCAAAGTTTGTCACTAATTTGTATTTGCGTGCTAAATATCCATCAAGATAATCTGTAAAACTAGCTACTGCGAAAATAATCATCGCCAAGAAATGAACTACACTGATTTGAGAGCCTACAAGACTCATCACACCGAGCGCTTCACTTGGAAAACACATGAGGATGATAAACACCGGAATCATGAAAATTCGCAATACGGTTAATTTATTTGGTAAATTCATCGCAATTCTCCTATTGAATCGTGATATAAATACGTGTTGCTGTTGAACCTTCAGGAATTGTTAGTTCAACACCACCAACTGTAATCGTACCTAATGGAGTATATCCAAAGTCCATACGGATCGTTGTTGTTCCTTCAGGAATTGAACCAGTCACTGTTTGATTTGTTGCTGGAACTCCGTCTGCCACCACTTTACCATCCGCTGAAATTTGTGCCCATAAAGCATTTCTTGCTTCATTAAGTACTTTCACATCTAATGGGAATTTACTTACATTCGCAATATAGTACAATGCATTTCCGTTCGCATATGAATAAGTAACGCTTGTCACTTCTGGAGCTGCAGTTGTCGTTGTAGCAACAGTTGTTTCTGCTGCAACAGCTGTTTGCGTTGTAGCTTGTGTCGTTACAGGCGTATTGCGTTGCGCACGGTTGCTAAATACAGCTTGCCCGATTGCAAAAATAATCGCTACGATGAACATTCCCAATAAAATAGTTGGGAAGTAATTTTTAAGAGTATTGGATACTGAAGACCATTTACTCTTGTTTTTATTTAAACGTGAACGATTACTTGAAGTAGTCGTATATGTTGTAGAAGGAGTTGTCTTCACAACAGCCTGCGGAATTTCAGATGCATGCTCTTCTAATAAAGCTGCTCCATCTAATCCAACTGTATCAGCAATTTGTTTGATGAATGCGCGTGTATAAAACGCACCTGGCATCAAGTCGAAGTCATTATCTTCAATTGCGATTAAATAACGTTTTTGAATTTTTGTAATTTGTTGCAAGTCATCAAGAGTGTAGCCTTTTAATTGCCTTGCACTTTTTAAAATTTCTCCGATTGTTTGTGTCATTATTTCACCATCTTTTCATTTTCTCATTGAAAAGTATACCATATCTTGAAAATGAAAAAAACAAAAAGAAGTCGCTATGTAGTGTTTAGCCTATTTTACAAACTGAATATATAGTGTATCTTCCTTTGAGTGACCATTTGGAAGGTGCGCTTTTAGGGTGAATTGATGTGCTTTCTCGTTCCATTCTACTCTCACCGTGCCACTAGAAAATTGAATGGTATCCGGAAAAGTCATCTCGTCCCCATTAAAAGACAGTTTTTGCCGTACAGTCTGACTCGCAATCTCAAGCAATATGTCCATTCGATACCCATCTTCCAGAAGGCGATATTCAAGAGTGTTGTGGGCATGAATTTTGAGTAGTGCGATAATAAGGAAACTGGCAATCGCAAGTAACGCCAGAAACTGAAATAGTAGCGTTCCTTTTCTTTTAAGGTTTTTCATTTTTCTTTTCCTTAGCCTCTTTCACTTTGACATAAATGGCTCGATTCTTTGGCGCGAAATTTAAGCGAAAAGTACTTCCTTGGTTGAGCGTTGTCGAAATCAGTAACCTGCTCCCGTTTCTTTTGATAGATAGCCTTCGAATGCCATAAAGAAATGGTTGGTGTCCTCCACTTCCTCCTGCTCCTTTATAAATCTTCCCGCCATCTTTCCAACTAGAAACGAGTGTAATCACTTCTGTTTTCTCAGATGTCATATTTTCAAAATGTGCGGTATAAGGATCATAACCATTAAACGATGTCAGCCTAAAGCCAGCATAATTAAAATTCATTTGCTGAACGGCGACATGCCATTTAATATCGTCAGGAACATTGAGCCGGTCCTTGATTTTTAGAAACGCCGTAGAAAGTCCCATAAACGCTACTAAACTAATCGAGATAATCACGAGCGCAATTAGGTGTTCAATGAGTAGAAATCCGGACTTTTTTCTCGGTAATCGCATTGATTTGAAACACCTCCTCATGCTCTCCGCAAGAGACCGTCACCACTGTTGGAGAGGCTGCTGTATTTACTTTTTCAAATGTCACTTTTTTCATCTTTTGAAACTCTTCGCTTGGCAATTTGTTAACAGCCACAGGATAAGTAGCACTCGCTTGTAAATCCATTAACTGAGTAGCCGCAGCATCCAAAAAGCAGCCTTTAAGTTGTTGCCTATGATACAGCTGTCCCATCATAAAGCTGATTAAAGACACAATAACGGTCAAAACCATCAGACCGATTAAAGCTTCCAGCAATACATACCCTCTACTTTTCGGTAATTTCAACATGATACTTAGCCTCCCCTAATTGAAAAACATAAGTGTACCTGCGATTTCGTCCATCAAAAGTCACGGATGAGAACTGATTAACATTCCCACTATAGGGTTTAAAACCATACGTTTGAACAGAATAACTTTTCATCGTATCCGGAAAGCGAATCTTCTTATCCAATTCTCTAGCCCCATGACAATTTAATTCAACGATACCACCTGAGACCGTTACAAACGAACCTTGTCCCGTTGAAATAGCTGTAATCTGCGCCGTATCCATCACTTGCTCAAACTCTCTTAGAAATACTTCTTCCTTCCAATTTACATAGGAATGACTAATCAAAGGCGGAGTAAGTATCAGTAAGAAGCAAGCAATGGCGAGCGCAATTAAGCATTCAACAAGCGTAAATGCTCTTTTTTTCATAATTAATGTTAATTATTTTCAACTGCAGTTTTATCTGCTTTGTTATAGGCATCTAGTTGGTTTTTATCAATATACTTTTGGTTAAGCAATTCATCCACTGTTGGAGCAGTATTTGTATTCTTATCCAACATATACGCTTGCTTTTGGTTCTCGATTATATGCACAATAGCAGCATCCGATTTTTTCTTTGCTTCTTCTCGTTGGTGTGCAATATTTGGAATAAGTAGCAGCATCATCAAGCCAATAATAAAGAGGCACACGAGTAATTCGATTAACGTGAAGCCTTTTTTCTTTGTTTTCATTTTCATTTTAATTTCCTCCAATCATCGTTAGTGTCGGTAGTAATAAGATCAGATACATGGAAACGATGAGGAATCCAATCCCCATAAGTAGTAACGGTTGAATCCACTTGATTTTCTTTTCGATGCCTTGGGTAAATTCGTCGAGCATTTGGTCGGCGTATACTTGTAGTTGCACGTCTAATTGCCTTGTCTTTTCTCCTTCTAATACCAGCCAGATAAACTCCTGCCGGAATAGCTTCATCTTCTCAAGCGCCGTAGAAAAAGATTCTCCTTGAATCAGCTGTTCTTCTAGTTTCTGCGCAATCATCTTCGACAATGCGCTTGTTCCTTCTTTTTTGAGTTCGGACACCATCGACAATAGCGACTGCCCATTTCCGAGAAAATACGAGAACTCTCGTGCATACAAAAACGTCACGTATTGCTGCGCACTCTTTCCAATGACCGGCAGTGAAATCAACATGCGAAACTGATCATAGGTGCTCTTTCTCTTCCAATACAAGCGAACTGCAAAAATAATGATTAGGAGCACTATTAGAAATCCTAACGCCAGCTGTGGTAAATTTTGAAACCCAAGCCATATCCAATAAAGGAAGCCAGACTGCTTGAGTTGTTCTTCTTGTACCATGCTGGAAAGTTGGTCGAGTAACAGCATTCGGATACAGAGCACCATCCCGATAACAAACGTAAAAAGAAACGCAGGATACATCATCATCTGCTGCATTTTCTTTTGTTGTTTTTGCTTCCTGGTTAAAAACTCTCCAATCGATGCACAAGCATTCTCGAAGCTACCAAACTGCATGGATAAATAAATTTGTGAGGTGTTCGTTTCTGAGTACCCGACCCGTTTCAAGCACTCATCAAACCGCCGCCCTTCTCCAAGCGTATCCCGCATTTGTTCGAGGTCTTTCTTCTCTCCTTCGAATAAATATTCTAGAAATTTGAGCGCCTCATCCAAGCTGAACCCTTCCTGAAGTAAATGAGCAAGCTGAATGAGGAAGCGACTTTGAACAGGCCCCTTCCATTTCTTAGATAATTTGATAGGTTTCGTAAGTTTTGTCCGTAATGTATCCCAATGCATAAGCCTTCCTCAATACCTTATTAAAAGGATGTACTCTTTCTTCATCAGTCCCGAATTGATTCGTTTTAAAGAAATGCGCTAACTTCTCATGAGTTTCAATTTCAAAAATCGTTCCTCGCTTTTCTCCGTTTGTTAAATGATTACAATGAAGTTCACATTCCTTACCACATAGTCCACAATACCGAGGGAGAAGGCGTTGTGAACAAATCGCGATAATGGTTTGCTCGAGCATTGTCTTACTAACTCCCAGTTCCAAGAGCCTTGCTACCACTCCATTACAGTCTTTGGCGTGAACGGTCGCTAGAATTAAGTGCCCTGTTAAGGCTGCACGTATCGCCATCTTTGCCGTCATTTCGTCTCGGATTTCACCGATGAGTAAAATGTCTGGGTGATGACGCAGGCAACTCTTAATGAGTAATTCGTACGTAATTCCAGCCTTCTCGTTAATCTCCGTCTGTAAAAACATCGGCTCATGATACTCCACTGGGTCTTCCATCGTAATCACTTGAAGCGTCTTTTCTTGCATACGTCCTCTGAGCAAAGCATACATCGTACTCGTCTTCCCAGAACTGACCGGTCCGGAAAATAAAATCAATCCGCTTTTATAGCGTAGGAATTGTTGTAAGAGCGCCCAGTCCTTTGGGAAATAAGTCATCGACCGAATCGACGCCTTTTCTTTTTTAGACCGATGCAAGAGCCGGATAACCATGGATTCCTTCTGCTTAAAATTCGTAATCACTGATAATCTCAGTTCAATCATCTGGTCCTTTGAAATCTCAAAAGTTAAGGAACCACTCTGCGGTCTTCGTCTCTCTCCGACATCCATTCCCGCTTGATACTTTAAGTACGAAATAAATTGCAAAGCTACTTCATCTGAAATTCTTCTCAACTCTTTTAACCCATTGACATCTCTTAAATAAAATACATACTCCTCTCCAACCGGTAATAAATGAATATCATCTAATTGGTGTTTAATGGCTTGCGTGAACACTTCCGTTGCTAATTCATTCATTTCCATCGTTCTTCCCCCACTCTTTGACTAGTCATAAAGAACTACGATAAAAAATGAAAAGGAGTCTTTTGGACAACAAAAAAACGCTGAAGAAAATCTCTTCAACGTTTTAAGTTTATTATCTAATTTTTTTCAAGGTTCCTAGCCCTACACCCACTGCAGCACCTACAGCATCTACAAAGACATCTTGGATGAGCGGTGTACGTCCTGGAGTGACTCCTTGGTGGAATTCATCGGTCATCGCATATAGCACTGCAATAAAGAATGCCAAGAACTGCGGCCATCCTTTTTTACGAACGTGAACACTTAACCCTCTCGTCCATTGATATCCAATGAAGAAGTAAGCTAAGAAATGAGCGGCTTTACGAATAAAAAATTCGATAAACTGCGCATATCCTAAAGAAGGAATACTGATGGTTTGTCCTGCATATTCAAATTTGATTTTGGATAATAATTCCGAAAAAGGTTGCATCGGCAGTCCTTTTTGAATCGTAGATACAAGTGACTGATCCTTGTAAGGCATACTTGAACTAATAAAAATTAAAACCATGACTGCAATCGCTAGTGTAATCGCAATGGTTGCTTTTGTTTTCTTGGACATGAAACCTCTCCTTCCTCGTTAACTTTCTTTATTATGGTCAACTCTACAAGTTTAGTCAAGCGTCTTTCCTATTTCTTAAATTCCATAAAAAATAGATAAAAATGTATATTGACGCATCTTTATGAAAGCGTTACAATTAATGTAACAAATACATTATTGGGAGAGTGTATTATAATGGAACGCTATACTCAAGATTTAAGCTTATTGGTCAAACAGATTCAGCTGCTTGAGGAACAACAGCAGCAACAGAATTACTACAACAATCTCTTCAGCCAGAATCCAAATCCGTACAACAAGTCTTTTGAAGAGATTATCGAATACTTGCTCGGCACTTCCGAGTCCACTTTCTTAATCCACCACTTTGAAGATTTCCCGCAAGCCCTGTCCTATGACCAGCAGAAAGAATTCCAGAAGCTGCGTCGCTATTATTTGCGTCATCAAAACGCCCTACGCTGTTTCAACAAACCGTTTTCCGAAGAATGCCACGCGCTGACCTCGCTGTGGATTAAAGGCATGCGCGGCGACAGCATCATCGATCTCATTCCTCATCTCGATAGCTTGAGAGATTATTTCCACTTACATTACCAGAAACTCCTCAACCAACCTACCGTCTCCTACAAAGACGTTTTAGCCTTCTCGTTTGGCCCACAAATTACTGAGTTCTATTACACGCTCATCAAGGAGAGCAAAGATTCTTTCTTGCGCCTTTATAATGATTACCTAGAGTCATTCCCGCAAACGTATATTCCTGTGCACTATTTACATTTATCAAAAGAAGAGACGCTGCTCGTTTTAGAGGAGCTGATTACTCTTGCGTCTTCCGTTTTGCCAAAACAAGACTTCTACATTAACTTTGGTCCAAATCCATTTCCTAGTCATTTCCATAATGAACAGACAACTTACTTAAACTTGGGTGTATTCACTGATTTTATGACTGCGCTGCATCAATGCTTAAAGCAACTCGGCAAAGTCTTTCTTCAGGAATACACCCATTCTTTTGTGATTATGCAAAAATCCGATTTCGAACAGCTTCACTTGCACCATTCTATTTTAGAATTTTGTACACTTCTACCGATTTTATCCCAAACGATTTCCAAAACCATTATTAAAACCATTTATCCGGATAAACTAACTGACGAGAAGTTTGTAAATCAAATTCAAGAAGAGTTGCTATATCACTATTTTAGAACGAATAAGTTAAACAACAGCATCGAGAGTCCACAGCCTTTGCAAGAAATTCTCAAATGCTACATCGAAATGGAAATCGAGGAAGACTGGTTCAATGGTGCCTTCCCATCCATTGAACTCTCGCACGAGTGGAATGTCCGCTCTAATGAGTGCTTGCATAAAGTTCCTTCGACGCATATGGATGGGCTACTTCGTCATATTCACTGGACTAAAGGCGAACTCGGAAATGCCTTTGGTAAATTACTAGGCCTCTTCTCCATCTTCTGCAGCGGTCTGCCAAAAGAACCATATGATCATCCATTCTCCGAATTTCTCGAGCACTTCTCATCAGATCAACTGCGCAGATGGCATCCAACCTATCAATTAATCGAGCACTTGCGGATGAATCCTGAATCGACGAAATGTTGCTGGGTGTTCTTTAAGCAAAAGCTGAATGAATTCAAATAAGTCAAAATTATCATATATGATAATTATCTTTTATGAGCATTACCAAATATGGTAATTACCATATTTGGTAATGCCAACCTAAAAAAGATCCCATCAACAAATTTTGCTGATGGGGTCTTCACTTTATAATTCTGTAAATTGATCTGGCCGTTTTGTTGGAATCGTTGTAGCTCCGTGTTTTTGAAGCCATACAATATCGTACCAACGATTGAATTTGCAGCCACATTTTTTGAAGTGTCCGCATTCTTCAAAGCCTAAATATATATGATAGTTTACACTATTCATCGTTAAGTACTCATCTTCGACTTCAGGAACGGCTACACAAGCATAAATGTTTTGATAGCCTAACTCTAGTAATTTTTCTTCTAAAGCGGCATATAACAGTTTACCATAGCCTTTTCTTTGATGATTTAAGCTAATATAAATACTAACTTCGGTCGACCAATCAAAGGCGGCACGTGCTGAGAATCGTCCAGCATACGCATATCCGACGACTTCTCCGTCCTCTTCTAACACCAGATACGGAAAGTTCTCTAATGTTTTCTGGATACGTCCTTCAAACTCTTCCACGCTAGGGACCACTTCTTCAAAGGTGATAGCTGTCGTTTCTACATAGGGGGCATAAATGGCTTGAATAGATGTTGCATCTTCTACTGTTGCTACTCTTAACAATACATTACTCATTGGCTGTTGAAAGTTCCACGGGAGGAACTGTAACTCCTTTTAATAATTTATGAACGGGGCATTGACGCTCTGCTGCCTCTAGAATTTCGCGGGCTAATGCTTCGTCTCTACCTGGCATCGCAACAAAAACGGATGGATGGAATAGATAGCCTTCTCCCTCTGAATCCAATGTCAAATCAATCTTCACTTCTACCTTGCTCTTATGCTCTAATTTCATGCGTTTTTCTACAAATTCAATCGAAGCATTTAAGCAAGTGGCATAGGCTAAGGCAAATAATTGTTCTGGGTTCGTCCCAGCTTCTGCACTTCTTGGCGAAGAAATCTGTGTGCTAAAGTCTTTGTCTCCATTTCCTTTAGTGTACGCTACACCTGTTAGTCCGTCTTCGTTAACGGCCGTTGTTGTATATAAAATTTTCTCCATGCTCTCACCTCATGCAAGTTTCTTCTTGTAGAATAGCACATTCCTAAAAACAAAAGCTATCCTAACAAACTGTTAAGATAGCTCTTTTTGCATTATAGCCATTCATTATATTTTTTAATATACGCTTTTTTAACAATCGTTACTAAGAACATGTATCCTGCAATAATAAGAATTAATGCGAGGAAGTATAGTCCGTTTAGCGGTGCTAGTTTTAATGGTCCTGCTAGTGGTGTGTAAGGAAGAACCGTTACAACAAATAAAGCGAATAAAGATGTCACTAGCAATGAGAACGCTGGTTTAGATTGAACGAATGGTAATTTTGGTGAACGTAACATATAAATAACCATCGTTTGTGACCACATAGATTCAATAAACCAACCTGTTTGGAAGACCATCAAAAAGAATGCTGGATTCGTAGACGATGCATAACTGCTTCCAGTAATCATTGGTGCAATTCCAAAGAACATCACTGCAAAGGTAATGATGTCAAAGATGGAACTGGTTGGTCCAAACCAAGCCATGAATCGTGTGATGGAACTTGCTGTCCATGCGCGTGGTTGTTTTAAGAAGTCAGCATCTACATTATCAAATGGCAATGCCACACAGCTTAAATCATAGATTAAGTTCAATACGATTAAGTGCACTGGAGCCATTGGAAGGAATGGTAGGAAAATACTTGCGAATAATACTGAGAAGATATTCCCGAAGTTTGATGAAACGGTCATCTTAATGTATTTTGTCATATTCGCATAGACTTTACGACCTTCAATCAATCCTTTTTCAAGAACGAGTAAGTCCTTATCTAATAAAACGACATCTGCCACTTCTTTGGCAATATCCACGGCACTGTCCACAGAAATTCCAACGTCGGCCACTTTTAGGGATGGCGCATCATTGATACCGTCGCCCATGTAACCAATCTTGTGTCCTTTTGCTTTTAGTAAATGAATAATGCGTGCCTTTTGTTCTGGAGATAGTTTTGCAAAAATGGTTGTTTCTTCAGCAACTGCTGCTAATTCTTCATCGCTCATATCTTCAATTTCTGTACCAAGTAAGACTTTATCTACTGGTAGCCCTACTTTTTCACAGACCGTTAGAGTTACTTTTTCATTGTCCCCTGTAAGAATCTTCGTCGTTACCCCATGTTCTTTCAACGCTTGAATCGCTGGAGCTGCAGAAGGTTTTGGTGGATCAAGGAAGGCTAAGTAACCCATTAGAATCATATTTGATTCATCTTCAACCGTGAAAGCATGGTGAGTATCTTGATATTTCTTTTGGCTCACACCAAGGACGCGAAGCCCTTGTTCGTTTAAGCCGCTCACTGCTTCTAGGATAGATTCGCGAATTTCATCCGTAATTGGGTGAACTACATCTCCGTCTTTTACATGTGTAGAGATGCTAAGCATTTCTTCGAGGGCCCCTTTTGTTACGAGCACTGCTTCATCGTCTTCTTTCACGATAACGCTCATACGACGACGTTCGAAGTCAAATGGCAACTCATCAATCTTTTGGTAGCGTGTTGCTAAATTTTGTAAATCTTCGTGTTCGTCGGCTTCTTTTTCTGTACGTGTAATGATAGCACGGTCTAATAAGTTTTTAAGTCCTGTTTGGAAGTAGCTGTTTAAATACGCAATTTTTAATACGCCCATATCTAGATTTGCATGAATATCTAATGGGTATTCAAGAATAATTTCATCTTGCGTTAATGTACCTGTTTTATCAGTACATAAAATGTCGATAGCCCCTAAATCTTGAATCGCGTTTAATTTTTTAATAATGACTTTTTCTTTGGCCATGATAACTGCCCCTTTTGCAAGGCTGGCTGTAATAATCATTGGCAACATTTCTGGAGTTAATCCCACGGCAACACTTAAGGCAAATACCCCTGCTTCTAACCAGTCACCGTCTGTTAATCCATTAATCAAGAATACAACTGGCACTAGTACAAGCATTAAACGAATCAATAGCCATGAGATTTTATTCATTTCTTTTTCGAAACTCGTTTGTTCTTCGAAAGTATTAAGTGTTTTTTCGATACGACCAATCATCGTATCATTCCCTGTTACTAAAATAACTGCTAAAGCACTACCGCTGACAACGTTTGAACCCATAAACACAAATCGTTCGCTCTCGAGTGCTTGTTTTTTCTTTTCTTCTTCATCTGGAACCCAAATTGATTTTTTCTCAACAGATTCACTTTCACCAGTCAAGCTGGATTGTTGGATAAAGAAGTCACGTGTTTCTATTAATAATGCATCCGCTGGCAACATGTCCCCAGCGCTTAATTTAATAATATCTCCGACTACTAAATCTTCAATCGGAACTTCCATCTGTTCACCATCACGAATAACCGTTGCTGTATTGACGATTAGACTAGATAAGTTACTAGCCGCCTTGTCACTTTTCATTTCTTGAACAAAACGAATAGCTCCTGATACAGCCACAAGTACCACAATAATGATGGAAGTCGTTGGGTCTGCTTCACCTGGTTTTGCAAGAATCACGTTCGTGAATAATGAGACAACCGCAATCACTAGTAAAATTACCGTAAATGGATTGATAATAGACTCATAAATCTTTTTCCAAATTGAATCTTCTTTAGCCTTTGTAATTTTGTTTTCTCCATAGGTTTCACGTAGTGTTTCTACTTGTTCTTCAGTGAGTCCTTTTACAGATGTGCCTAATGCTTCTAGGACCTCTGCCATTGGATTCATCAATGCTAAGTCGATTCTTTCTTTTGCTGTTTTCATAGTCTTCACCTCGTTTTTAATATAGGCGAAGCTCCGGGTGATCATCACACTCTTCCCTTCGCTCATTGATTTGTTTCGTTTGACTCTCCGGTCCTGGCATATGATCACCCTCTTTCTAAAAGTTTTTGGCAAATGAAAAAGCACCTTGTCATAGCTTAAACGCGACAAGATGCTTACCTAATAAACAATTCTCATTTTTTCGTTCAAGCTTTAACATCATGGAGCGATGAAATGACATTAGTCTCTGCCTTCACGACAGAGGCTGCTAACCAACGCATAGTGTCTCCACTATTTTGCGGTAGTCATCCGTATCTCCATGGTAGTCTCACCTACCGATTTACATCCTCACCATACTCCTATATTCTCCCTTTGTCAAAGAAATGACCTTTGTATCTATATTAAAATATGAATTAGTAGTATAATAAACGTGTAAAAGGAGGAATCCCTATGAAAAAATCAATTTCTTTGATTTTAGTCGCATTGGTTTTAGCTGGCTGTTCATTTTTCCAAAAGAAAGAAGACACAACCACTCAAGCTCAAACAACGACTACTCAAAGCACAACAACAACGAAACAAACAACGACAAGTACTACTGAAGCTCCAACGACTATCGTTGCTACAACTGCTGAGACGCAACATGCAACGGCTCCCGTTCCAAAGACTGTGTCTACTGAAAAAGTAGCCGTTCCTGCCAAAGCCCCTGCTCCTTCATCAATGGATATTCAAGCGATGAAACAAGGCGACTTCCGTAGCGTAGCCGGAACATGGAGAAACTCTGCTGGATGGGAATTCCACATTGATAAAGATGGAAATATTACTTCTGGTGGAAAAACGTTTAAAGTCGGTATTACCGAACAACAATTCCAAGAAGGACTTCTCAACTGGATTATGGTTCCAGAAGGCAATGAAAATGCATTTGTAGGAGGCGCCGTATTCTCATTCATCCCTAAAAATGTAGAGCTCACTTATGGTGTGATGTCTGGTGACAAAGACCAATCGGATATTTCTAAAGACCGTATTTATGGTACGCAAACCGTAACAGACGGCAAAACTATCAAAACATTGATGTACTATAAAGTCGATTAACAGATAAAGCACTGTATTCAATTACAGTGCTTTCTTTTGTACATAAAAATAACGGATACCTCCTATTGGAAGTATCCGTTTTTTGTTACGGTTCACTAATAAATAAAATTTCTAGTAATCGTCCTCTTAATTCCTCATCTTCATGATGTAAGATATTCATGATTTCATTCGCATTTTTAGCATTCACTAATCGACGATATAAGAAATCTTTCGTTAGATATGGAAGGTTCGCATTCTTAAGTACTTGGAAGAATGCTTCGTTTCGATTAACTGTTTGTTTTTCGCCAACAGTAAATTCAACAGTCGCGTTTTTATTTTCCAATTCAACGACAGCTGCTTGGCTTCCTTGAACATGAACGCGGTGGATTCTGTTTTCTGGAAGGATACCTGTTTCTCCTTCAACAGATAATTGAATCGCTCCTAATTTCCAATCAACAGATAATGTTGTGACACAACGAGCGCCATCTAAGTCTTCCACCATTTCGAATGAATGATGGGTACCTGGGAATACATACCAGTCAATCACTTCAGGTAAATCCACACCCATTTTCACACCAGAACCATCGAGCGGAACAATTGCTCCTTCTTTAGCAAATACAGGAATCGATTCGATATCACGGTAAATATCAAGCACCACATCTCCTGCATACTCTCTTCCAGTGAAGAAATCATACCATTTTCCTTCAGGGAACCACACTTGAACTTTTGCAGATTGGTAATTCTTATTCATTGGTTCTGTAATTGGAGCGACCATCAACTCGCTACCGAAGAAGTATTGATTTGACACATGGTAGCTTTCTTCGTTTTCTGGATAGAAGTAGTACATCGGACTCACAAGAGGTGCTCCCTCTTCATGCGTTGCCACATTCATCGTGTAAAGATATGGAAGCAATTGATGTCTTAGACGTAAATAGTGCTTCATAATTTCTGCAGTATGTTTCGTAAAGAACCATGGCTCCTTACTATTAAACGGACTTTGCGTACTATGAAGTCGTGTAATTGGACTAAAGATGCCATATTGTAACCAGCGAATTTGCAATTCTTCATCATAATAACCACGCATATGTCCACCAATATCATGACTCCACCAGCTATATCCAATGTTAGAAGCCGTTGAAGTGAAATATGGTTGAAATTGAAGAGATTCCCAAGTCACAATCGTGTCCCCAGAAAATCCAACTGGATAACGATGGCTACCAGGTCCTGCATAACGAGACAAGATTAATCCGCCATCTGCTCTCTTACAATTATCAACAAAATGATAATGGTTTAATAACCACAATGGATCTTGTACCCCTTGCGTTCCTTGTTGCCAGTCAATCCACCAGAAATCAACTCCTTGTTCTTCTAATGGATAATGAACATCTTTAAAGTAAGATTCTCTAAAGCGAGGGTCTGCAATATCAAAAATCGCAGGTTCTTCACTGGCTGCATCTAATCCTAAACGTTTGGCAACAGCTGGATACGCATCTTCATAAGCTCGAATACCATCTGCTGGATGGACATTTAGAGAAAGTTTTAATTTCTTATCATGTAATTTCTTTAATAATTTTTCTGGTTCTGGAATGAGTTCACGGTTCCAAGAGTAGCCTGTCCAACCACTTCCGAAGCGTTCTGGAATTTTGGTGATATGCCAATCCATATCTAACACGCCAACCGCAAGCGGTACTTGCTCATCTTCGAAGCGTTCAACGAGACCTAAATACTCATCAGCCGTATACGCCCAATAACGGCTCCACCAGTTCCCTAAGGCATAGCGTGGTAATAATGGAGTTGCGCCAGTTAGGCGATAGAAGTCTCTAATGGCTCCTCTATAATCATGTCCATAAGCGAAGAAGTATAGGTCCACTTCGCTTTCTTTTTTGATAAAGCCTTCTTTTTCATCACTAATAAATCCATTGGAGTCATCTAAAACAGCATAACCACTCTTACTAATAATACCGTCTTCGAGTTCTGTTTCCCCGTCTACTTCGTCGAGTGTACGAGTCGTTCCTTTTAAAGTTTCGATTGGTTCACCAAAATACCAACGACTACCGTAAAGAGCAAATTGCCCTTTTAATTCAATAAATAGATTTTGATTATTGAATTCACCTTTGTTATAGCGTAAACGGAAAAACTTTGTATTAATATCTAATAGTTCTGGCGTTTCTGTGGCTTCAACTTCCACTTCACCAAAGTCTCTGTTTTGGATTAATTGCGTATGTCTATCTTCGAATTGTCCATTTTTTGAATATTCTAAACGAATGAGTTTATCCGTTAGAACGCTGATACGATAAAAATCTCCTTTAAAAATTTTCATCTCGCGTACCTCCATTGCTTAATTTATATGCCTTCTCAAACATTTTACTCGTTACTTTTACATTTAACAATGCCCAGATTGCAAATCCACCAAAAGTAAATACATAAATCGACGTCAATAATCGCTCAGGCGTATTCACACTCATATACACCACTGCGCAGTTAAATAGAATCAATAAAATTGCACGTAACGGATCTAAAATACAAACGAAAAAGCTATTGATGACACTGGCTTTTAAACTATTTTCAAATAACCCAACATACGGTAAAAGGATAACAATTCCCAGTATCGCAAGCATTCCAAATGGCGCAAGAAGTAATAATCCATATCCATTCAAGAAGTTTGTATTCGAAAAAATACTATAGTTCAAAAATAATAGAACCGAAAGTACTACAAGAGCTGCCCAAATGACAGTGGCTTGTTTAAAGTTAGATTTAAAAATACGAAAATAATGATAGACAACATCGCCATCATCGCCCTTTAAAATCCGATGCAACATCGTATTGAGAGATGTCACAGAAGCCCCCATCGTCACAATAGGAATGCTCGTAATGATAAATAATGTATTTAATAGAATCAAATTGGTGATGAGCGTTAGTCCTCTAACGAGTGGCCCATCAATTCGAAATAGTTTTTGCAATGATATCACCGTTCCTATATGAGAAAAAGGAAGCGAGAAAGATTTTTCTTCATCTCGCTCCCTCTACTCATTGTATTTTAAACGTTTCAGTTAGGGTATTTGTTAAAATGTGATTATTTAACTTCTTTTTGATAACGGTCATATGCGTCTTGTTGAATCTTGATGAATTCATCCAATCCCATATTTTTAAGGTTTGCTAAGTAAGAATCCCATTCTTCTTCAATTCCGCCATCAACTACCCATTTAGAAGCTTGTTGTTTTACATAAGAATCAATACTTACGTAAATTGAAGCTAATTTGCTTAGTTCTTCTTGAGAATAGATTACATTAGGGTAAGCTGGTAAAGCAAATTGTTTTAATTCTTGGTCCATCTTCAATTTCAAACCGTCACCTTGAGTTTGGTCGATTTCTACGCGGCTGTTGATGTTGTCGCTCACGTATTTAGGTCCGAAGTCACGTAGAGAGTGAATCCAAGCATATTCATCGGCAGATTTACCGTCTTTTGGAGGTAATACTTTATATTTGTCGCCATCTTTTTCTGTAGCAATTCCAAATGAACCATAGAAGTTTTGGATACTTGCATCGTCAGTATAGAATTTGTCGAACCATTGTAATAATTTAGCAGGGTTCTTCGCTTTTGTAGTGATTAATAATTCATTACGTCCATAGTTGTAGTGGTCTGGGTCAGAAGCAACATAGCCTTTTCCGTCAGGACCTTTTAATGCTGGTAAAGGAACATATTCGCTAGCATGTAATCCAAATGTAGCGTCGGCAGTCCAACCACTTGAAACACCCACTCTAGCTACTGATTTATCCATACGTTTTGCGGCACTCATTGATGAATCTTCAGTGTAAAGTTCAGGGTCAATTAAGCCTTTCTTGTATGCGTCATGCATTGCTGCAATCCCTTGTTTGTAGCTTTCTTCTGTACGAAGATATACTGGTTTGCCATCTTTTACAGACATTTCATAAGTATTATCTGCACCTAAACGGTTGTTAAATGGAAGGATGTAAGAGAATGTTGGGTCAAAGTTACCAGAGCCAAATGGAATTTCGTCCGTTGGATCTCCATTTCCGTTTGCATCTTTATCTTTGAATGCTTGAAGTACTTTAACGAATTCCTCATAAGTTTCAGGTACTTTTAATCCTAGATTATCGAGCCATTTTTTATTGATGAATAATTGGTTCCCTACTGTTGGACGCATTGGTAATTTCTTAGGAAGACTGTAAATGTGTCCGTCAGGAGATGTAATCATCGCTTTTAGTTTTGGTTCTTGTTCCAGTGCCTTAGTAAGGTTTGGCATGTTTTCTTTAATTAAATCTTCTAGAGGAATAAATAAAGATTGGTTTTGCGCAATTTCAGCATCGTTAAATGCGTTTGATCCTAAGAAGGCATCTGGTAGGTCTCCGCTGGCAACTAATACAGATTTTTTATCTGTCCAGTCTGCAGCAACAAGAGTATCCCAGCTAATTTCAATGCCTGCTTCTTTAGCAGAATCATCGATAAATCCTTTATGGTATTCTTCGCCCCAGTCCGACCATCGAACGGTTGTGATTTTGAAGTTCGTTTGATCTGACTTTTCGTCATTTGACTTCGTTGTTGAGTTTGAGCAAGCGGCTAGTCCAGTTAGTGTAGCGGCTGCTAAAAACAAATATTTCATTTTGTTGATTTTCATAATATCTCTCCTATTCTTTTAGTGCGCCAATCATGACACCCTGATTGAAATATTTTTGGACAAATGGATAAAGCAACATAATCGGAGCTGTTGAAATTACAATCGCTGCATATTTCATCATATCAGCTTTAATCCGAAGGTCTGATGCAAGTTCCCCTGTTGCCTGAGATTGCATCATTTGGTTACTAATTAATAACCGTCTTAAGATCAATTGCAATGGTTGCAAGTTTTCTTTTGTTAAGTAAATTAAGGCGTTGAACCAAGAGTTCCAAATACCAACTGCTGTCCATAAACCGATTACGGCGATAATGGCTTTTGATAAAGGAACAACGATTTTGAAGAAATAACGAATTGTTCCGCATCCATCAATTTGAGCTGCTTCCCACATTCCTTCTGGGATACTGTTATTGAAGAATGTTCTTGCAACGATGATGTTGTAAGAAGATACTGCAAATGGAACAACCATTACCCAGAATGTATCGACAAGTCCGACACTCTTCACTGTTAAGTAGATTGGAATCAATCCACCTGATACGAACATCGGAACAATGTAGAGAACGCTGAGCCACTTTTTACCAAGTAGGTCGCGTCTAGATAATGCGTACCCAGCAGGGATGTTGATGAGTAGTGCGATTAATGTACCAACTACTGTATATAAAATCGTGTTGAGATAACTTCTTAAGAACAGTGGTTGTTCAATTAATCGAAGGTATCCATCTAATTTCCATTCGTGTGGAATAAACCAAACTTTACCATTGGCTACATCAGAAGGATTACTAAAGGACGCAATCACAACAAACCACAATGGGTAAACGATTAATAATATTAACAAGATTGCAAAACCGTAGATTACTACGTCAAAAAACAAATCTGATTTTGATTTTCTTGAAGCTTTAAACCATTTCATGCTATGACCACCCTCCTTTTAAAATAGTCCTGTTTTGGTATATCGTTTAGAAAACCAATTGACAGATAATAGAATGATTAAGTTGACTACAGTATTGAATAATCCGATTGCTGTAGAGTAACTGTATTGGAAGTTAAGCATCCCAACTTTATATACGTAAGTCGAAATCACCTCACTTCCAGCTAGGTTCAATGGATTTTGTAATAGTAATACTTTTTCAAAACCGATACTTAATAAGCTTCCGGCTCTTAAAATCAATAGAATCATTGCTGTAGGTAAAAGTAATGGTAAGTCGATGTTGAGAATCTTTTGCATACGAGAAGCTCCGTCCATCGTAGCCGCTTCGTAATACGTTGGGTCGATGGCTGATAAAGCTGCTAAGTAAATGATGCTGTCCCAACCGATATGTTGCCAAACATCACTCCAAACATAAACGCCTGCAAAACTATCTGGTTTTGATAGTAAGTTTGGCATTGTCCATCCAAGTGATTTAAAAATATTGGCAATCAAACCACTATTTGGTGATAAGAATAAAATGATCATCCCACACATAACCATTGTTGAAATAAAGTGTGGTAAATAAGTCGTTACTTGAAAGACTTTTTTGAATTTCCCTGTTCTTAGTTGGTTACATAAGAGCGCTAGTAAGATTGGTAATGGGAATCCAACGAGAATGCTATAGATTGAAATCTTTAATGTGTTCATCATCGTTGTTCCGAATTGAACTGAATTAAAGAATTGGGTGAAATATTTAAACCCTGCCCACGGGCTATTTAAAATTCCATTCGCCGGTGAGTAATCTTTAAAAGCAATCACAAGTCCTAACATTGGGATATATGCAAACATTATAAGTAAAATAATTGAAGGAAATAGTAGCACATATAAAGGAATGTTGCTTTTTATTTTTCTTTTTTGTAATTGGGTTAAATCTTTCATAATTTCCCTCCTGTTTCAAATTCCTGTCATTATTTTATAAAATAAAACGCTTTCTTTATATCACTTTTTCGATAAGAACTATTCACTATTCAGACAATATTGCCAAATTTATATCACTTTTCCGACATCTTCTTAATTCATATCGTTTTTTGACAACTTTTATGATAGTGTTATACTTGAGAAGCGAGGTAAAAGTTATGAAACTACATAGTATTCTATCTAAAAGACATTCTTTTAAATTTTTCTTTCAAGTCTTATTAGTACTTCTTATCCTCATCACAGTGATCAGTCTCTTCGTCAGCAATGCCACAAGAGATTTTATTAAGAATCAAAATATTCAACAATTGACGAGCTCCATTGAAATTTACGCAAATGGACTAAATGATGAAATGCGTTCTGTTGAACGCTTTTTGTATTCAACGGTCACTCACGATAAGGGTTTGGATGAACTAAATGAGCCACAAAGTTACACGGATTATGAGCAAACCGTCAAAAAAGTACAGACCACTTTTAATGACTATGAATACCAACACGAAACGCATATGTCGTTTTTGGTGGCTACTGAAGGCACGCATCATTTTCTGAGTGCTTCAACTCTCTTTATTCCCTATCAAGATTACTTATATTTAAAAAACAATATCAATTCGTTCAGAAATAATACTGACGACCGTAAATGGCAAGCCATTCTCATCAACGATACGGAATACTTGATTAAAGTCGTTCATTATAAAGAGAAAACGATTATGGCGGTTATCTCTGCTGAAGATATTCTGATGCCACTTCGGAAACTGAATATTGGAAAGAATGGACATATTTCGCTGAAAGAACCGAAAAACTTATCGTCTTCCACACACTTAATCGAAGCCGACAGCGAACGGACGCAACTGCCATTTGATATTTACGTAGCGGTTGACTACACAGACGTATTCAAGAGTATCGTTCTTTTTGAAGTGTTCATCGCAATCGTTCCTATCTTAATCGCGATTGCTTCACTTGTGTTGATTATTTTCATTCGAAACAGAATGTTAAGCCCAATTACACGACTAACCGAACGACTTTCAAAAATTGACGAGAACACCTCTATTTACGACATCGCTTCTGCTGAAGGGATTTTGGAAATCGATACTGCCAATGATAAATTGAGTCAGGTGCTCTTCGATATGCAAGACTTAAAAATTCGTGAGTATCATGCACAGCTGGAATTAAAAAAGGTCGAACTCAACTACTTAAAGAGTCAAATCCGACCTCACTTTTACTTGAATATGCTCTCCATGATTCATAGCATGCTTCAAACGGAGAACTATAAGGAAATTGAAGAGTTAACGATTTTAACGTCCGATTACTTACGATATCTCTTTATGGTGGACCAAGACTTCTCTCCACTGGATAAAGAAATTCAACATATTAAGGACTATTTAGAGATTCAACGTATTCGTTATGGTGACCATATCGATTTTGCTTTAACATTCGATGAACAGTTGCACGACGCACTCGTCCCTTCTCTTTTACTACAAACATTCGTTGAGAATACGATTAAGCATGGATTTTCCTTCCAAGACGGGCTTGCCATTGACCTTTCTCTTCAAAAACGAATGGTAGAAGACAAGCCTTATATTGAGATTTGCGTCAAAGACAATGGTCCAGGCTTCACTCCAGAGATTCTTGAAAAACTCAAGAACATGGAATCATTAATGTCGGAAGACGGCCATCACATCGGAATTACCAATGCGATTGAACGGCTTAACCTTCTCTATCCAAATAACTATACGATTACTTTTGAAAATAACGACACGGGTGGCGCAAGAATTTATGCGCTCCTCCCCTATAAAGCGTTGAAAGGAGATTCTAATGAATATACTACTCGTTGATGACGATCGTTTTATCATCGAAGCGTTACGTGAAAAAATCCGTTGGGATCGATTAAAAATCGACAACGTCTACGCGGCAAACAGCCTCACTCAGGCGCAAGCCATCATTAAAGAATATCCTATCCACCTAATGATTAGCGATATTGAAATGCCTCAAGGAAGTGGTCTTGAACTACTCTCTTGGGTCAGAAACGAAAATTACGACATCAAAACCATCTTTTTAACGAACTATGCGGATTTCAACTACGCGCAAAAAGCGATTGAATTGCAAAGTTTTGAATACTACTTAAAACCGATTAACTTCGAAAAGTTGGAGTTCATCATTCAAAAGGCACTTGATAAGATTGCTGAGCAACAGCCTCAAGTTTCTCACGAATCTGCGTTCCAAACAGAGAATAATTTTTGGTTTGAATATTTAAGAAAACCAAGAAATCATCGTCTAGAAGAACTAAAAGCTGAACTGCAAAAACGCAATTTTACTTTAAAAGAACATCAGTATTTCCTAACAGGTGTGATTACATTGCATATTAATGAAGCAGATTACGCCCCAGAAATTCCGTCATGGACTTCACAGTTGAAAAAAGTATTCCAAGCCTTCTCAAATGAGACTTATCAATTAGCGAGTCTGTTTAAGATGGAAGGACACGTGGACCATTACGTTTGCCTCTTTAGAGTGGACAATTCCATCAATAGTGAGACATTCGTCAAAAAAATTCAACAAGAGATTCAGGACAAGTTACACCATAATTCCATCATTACATTCAACAGTTGCTTCCAATGCCCGAATATTTTACAAGACGTAAAAGAACTCTACGCGGCAACTGGCCAACAAGTGCCTTATTGGAATACGATTATTCCAGTATCTTCTGACGCTGCTGTTTTACAGGAAAAAGAAGTTGCAACCAACTCCATCTCCTTCTCGGATTCATTAGACGAATCTGAATTGTCAAAGAGTCTATTGCACTATATTTCAGGTGGAATGGTTCCAAAATCCATCTTGCAAAAACTTCATCTGGACTGGACACAACAAATTGGAATCTACTTAGACCAAAATGGAATTTCGGCGCATAAGCTCTTCCAAAATGCGCATCATGATTTCCTCTTCCAAAGAAAATTCCATTCAATTGAGTCTTTTGAGGAATACTTCAATTACTACTGGTCTCATGCAAGAAACTTTGTCACGGATGCTGAAAACCAAAAGAATAGTATTCAACGCATCATCGAATATATCGATCATCACTACAAAGAAGATTTGAGCCGAACGACTTTAGCCGATATGGTGTATCTCAGCGCAGACCACCTCGCTCGTGTCTTTAAGAAAGAAACTGGCGAAACACTCGTTAAATACATTACGGATAAACGTATCCATGCTGCTAAAGAATTGCTATCGGATACGAAGACCCCGATTTCTCAAGTCGCCTCTGAAGTGGGATATGACAATTATTCTTACTTCACGAAAATCTTCAAAGAGAAAACAGGAGTTTCTCCAGGGGACTACAGAAAGCATCAAGCTGAATAAATAAAAAAAGAGCTAGTTCAACTTG
>NZ_JAPWBR010000010.1:0-67907 GCF_041433555.1 Granulicatella sp. 20925_1_45
TGTGCTTATTTATTTGGTTAAAAGGATTAAGGACGTTTGTTTTCTAAGTCCGTTCTTACGACTAAAACATCGCAAGAAGCATTACGAATGACATATTCAGATACTGAACCGATGAAGAGACGTTCCACCGCATTTAAACCAGTAGCGCCCATCATAATAAGGTCAATTCCGTAATCTTTTGTTAATTGTTTAGAGATAACTACTTTAGGAGAACCGTATTCAAGAACGGTTTCCACATCCGTGAAGTTATGAGCCTTAGCATCTTCTACGTATTCAGCAAATAAGTTTTCAGCTTGTTTACGAATCTCATCTGAGAAATTGCCTTCAAATCCAGTAGGTGTTTGAAGAGAACGAGTATCGATGACGTGTGCTAACACAAGCTTTGCATGATTTCGTTTAGCCACTTCAATGGCTTTGTCAAAGGCTAGTTTGGCTTCCTTGGAACCATCGATTGGAACGAGAATTTTTTCATATTCATGAAACATAAAATCACATCCTTATTCTTGATACCCTTATTATACACCTAAATAAAGCGAATGAAAAGGGAACCAAAACGGATGGAAATAGGAATTAAGGCAAAAGAAAAACCACTCACGAAGAGTGGCCTAAAGTTAATAACTTTATATAGATTTCCAACGATGCCGTTTGATGTATTTGTTAGTTTGAACCCGCATCTAAAGCAGGTGGGCTTCTATGTATTACTTCCTAACTACCAAGTGAAAGGGCTTGTTATCTGTAATATCAATCTGAATCCCTAAAAAGTCGTAAATTGTTCGGTCAACACTTAGTAAATACCGCGCACATCTTAGATCTCTATGTCATTATAGTAGCACAAGAGTAGGTCGATTGCAATAAAAGTTTGGTACCGATTTCTTAAGAAATCACTAATTATTTTTGACGATATTTTTGGTATTGTTTCATCAATGCATCCTCATATGAAGAGGTTGGTTCTGCCTTGAAATACTCCTCATTTTTAAGCGCGTCAGGCAAGTATTGCTGTTTCACGAAGTGTCCTGGATAGTCATGTGGATACTTGTATCCAACACCACGTCCCAATTTTTGAGCACCTGAATAATGAGCATCTTTTAAGTGGTCTGGAATGCTAATCGCACGACCTTTTCTGACATCAGACAATGCACTATCGATTGAGCGAATAGCCGTGTTTGATTTAGGTGAAAGAGCGAGTTCGATAATGGCGTTCGCTAGAGGAATTCTAGCTTCCGGTAAACCAAGACGTTCAGCAGCTTGTACGGCTGAGACAGCTCGAGCGGCCCCTTGAGGATTTCCTAGTCCGATATCTTCATAGGCAATAACTAAAAGGCGTCTCATTAAGCTTGTTAAGTCACCAGCTTCCATTAAACGAGCAGCGTAATGCAAGGCTGCATTCACATCTGATCCTCGAATCGATTTTTGAAGAGCGGAGATGACATCGTAATGTTGGTCGCCGTCTTTATCATAAGAGAGTGCTTTTCTTTGGATACATTCTTCTGCGATTTGAATCGTGATATGGATTTTTCCATCGTCACTAGCTTCAGTTGATTTAGCGGCTAGTTCTAGTGCGTTTAGGGCGCTTCTGACATCTCCGTTAGTACTACTTGCAAAGTGAGTTAAGGCTTCTTCTGTGACGTCTAGATTTAGTTTTCTTAAGCCACGTTCTTCATCTTCGATAGCTTTTAAGAGTGCTTTTTGAATATCCTGCGAAGAAAGTGGTTTAAGTTCAAATATTTGAGTACGACTTCGAATCGCTGGATTAATGGAAATGTACGGATTCTCAGTCGTTGCTCCGACTAAAATAATTCGGCCATTTTCCAGATGAGGCAATAAGAAGTCTTGTTTCGTTTTATCAAGACGATGGATTTCATCGAGTAGTAAAATCACGCTACCAGACATCTTTGCTTCTTCAGCAACAATTTGTAAGTCCTTTTTTGTATCGGTGGCTGCGTTTAGTTGTCTAAAAGCCACTTTTGTACTTCCGCTAATGGCGCTAGCGATACTTGTTTTCCCAGTTCCTGGAGGACCATATAAAATCATGGATGATAATTGTTTGGCCACAACCATGCGATTGATGATTTTTCCAGGAGAGACAAGATGCTCTTGACCAATCACTTCGTCAATCGTACGAGGTCGCATACGGTAAGCGAGCGGTTGATGGTTCATGACAGTTCCTCCTTAAATTTCTTTATGTTTAGTGTATCATAAGTTGAAAGAATGATATAATAGGAAAGATTAAAACAACTTATTAGGACAATAAATAGTCATCACGTATAATAGTATTGTTTGAAAGTGAGGAGAGTGCAAGGTGAATTACTTAGATTATGCAGCAACGACGCCAGTAAACGCAGAAGTATTAGAAGTGATTACAAAGGAAATGGCTTCTTTTGGGAATCCGTCTAGTGTCTATCGTATTGGTCGTGAACAAAAGCAAAAAATCGAACGTGTGAAGAAAGCTATTTTATCTGAACTACAAGCATCTCCACACGATGCCATTATCTTTACAAGTTCAGGTTCTGAAGGAAATAACTTAGTATTCGAGAGTATTCGTGAGCATTTCGCGAATGAAAAAGGTCATATCATTGTTTCTGCTGTTGAGCATCCTTCTGTTCGTAAATCGGCTGAATTTTTAGAACAAGAAGGCTTTGACGTGACGTATTTAGCTCCAAATAAAGATGGCATTGTGACGGTTTCTGAAATTGAGCAGGCTCTAAGAGAGGATACACGTCTGGTTTCTGTCATGACGGTCAATAATGAAACAGGCGCACGTTTCCCAATTGAAGAGATTGCTGCTTTATTAAAAGACAAGCCAACTTATTTCCATACAGATGCCGTTCAAGCCTTTGCACAAGAAGCTTTAACGGTGGATGGAATTGACTATTTAACGGCTTCAGGACATAAAATTTATGCGCCAAAAGGGATTGGATTCCTATATAAATCAAAAGATGCGCCAATTCACGCTTTAATTAAAGGCGGCGGGCAAGAGCTAGGGTTCAGAGCAGGAACGGAAAATGTTCCTTATATTTTAGGGCTTGAAAAAGCAATGCAAATCGTTGTAGAAAAAAGAGATGAGCTCGTTCAAAACTATCAAGAGTTACGTGAGTATCTAATCGAGAAGTTGTCTGAAAGAGGCATTGAGTTTGAGTTTAACGGCGTAGCAAATCCAAAGAATCCGCATATTTGTAATATCTGGCTGAAGGGAAGAAAAGCGACACAAACGTTAATCTTCAATGATTTAAAAGATGTTTCAGTATCTGCTGGATCAGCATGTTCAGCTGGAAGTGTACAAATCAGTCCAGTATTGTCTGCAATGTTTAAAGGCGAAACGAGTCGTCTTGAAGAATCTGTCAGACTTTCATTTGGAATGGGTTCAACAAAAGAAGATATTGACGCCTTTGTGGACGCACTGCGTTAAGAGAGAGCTTTTGTTTAGAGGCAAAATATGGTAAACTAACGTTGTAGAAAAAGAAAGAGGAGAAGCGCATATGGCATTTACACCAACTGCATCATTAAAAGGATCAAACCAAGTCTTTTCGGTTAGTCCAACATGTAAAGGATACACATTACGTGATAATGGCTTTACAGAAACAAAATCTGGGAACTTCCAATTAATTCGTAGTTTAGACGAAACAATTGATGATCACCGTGGATTAAAATTAAAAGTCATGGTGGATAAAGATAAGAAACAATTGAAAATTTCGACAGTAACGAAGAATGGCCTGCAAACAGTTGACTTATACGGTAAAGCAAATACTGCTATGGCTGTAGAAAAGTTAGAGTTTATTTTAGAAGGGCTTGTTGAACGAGGAGTTCTCGAAGTAACAACAAAATAGTGTATAAGAAAAGAGAGACAGTTCAAAATTGAACTGTCTCGTTTATCATGCACGGGCGGTGTTCCCTGTAGCTGTATTATTCGACTTCAGGTAGCGGCTTAAATTGTGCTACGAAGCTTTGAGTGTCGCCAAAATAAAGATTCTCGCTAGGAACTTCATATAGCTCCTGCATTCTTTTGCTTAAAGAATATGGAAGATTAGTTGAATCTTTTTCATACTTCGTAAGCGTATCTTTGTTTATTTTAAGATATTTGGCGGCTTCTAACAGTGTTAAATTACGATTTACCCGTGCTGCTCGTAAAGAGATCATCATACACCTTCGCCCCCTTTTTCTCAACTTAATTATAGTGAAAACGCAACCGTTTGTCAAAAACACAATTGGGCAAAAATCCCAGTACTATCGCATTTTCAATGATTTACAAGCAAAAATTTTGAAAAAAATAAAAATAAATTTAAAATTAGGGTAAATTCTGATAACTCGACCTTCAAATCGACTAGTTCAGGAAATAAATAGAAATGATGGTGAAAGAATGAGTAACGAAAAAACAAGAGTTGTCGTTGGCATGAGTGGAGGAGTTGACTCCTCTGTAACAGCTTTACTATTAAAAGAAGCTGGATATGATGTCATCGGTATTTTTATGAAAAACTGGGATGATACGGACGAAAATGGCGTTTGTACAGCAACTGAAGACTACAAGGACGTAGCTGCGGTTGCAGAACAAATTGGAATTCCGTATTATTCAGTAAACTTTGAGAAAGAATATTGGGACCGTGTATTTGAATACTTCCTTCGTGAATATCGCCTAGGACGTACACCAAACCCAGATGTGATGTGTAATAAAGAAGTGAAATTCCAAGCTTTCCTAGATTATGCACTGCAATTAGGAGCAGATTATGTGGCGATGGGTCACTATGCACGTGTGGAAAAAGACGAAAATGGAATTGTTCACTTATTAAGAGGGAAAGACAATAATAAAGACCAAACGTATTTCTTAAGTCAATTGAATCAAAAGCAATTAGAAAAAGCGATGTTCCCAATTGGACACTTAGAGAAAAAAGAAGTGCGTGAGATTGCTGAAAAGTATGATCTTGCGACTGCGAAGAAGAAAGATTCTACTGGTGTATGTTTCATCGGAGAACGTAACTTCAATGAATTCTTATCAAACTATTTACCAGCTAAACCTGGAAAAATGGTGACATTGGATGGTGAAGTAAAAGGCGACCACGCTGGACTCATGTACTACACAATTGGACAACGCCAAGGTCTTGGTATCGGTGGCGGTGGTAAGACAAATGATCCATGGTTTGTAATCGGAAAAGACTTATCGACAAACACTTTATATGTGGGTCAAGGCTTCCATCATCCAAACCTCTATTCAGACAGCTTAACAGCGACAGATATTCAATTTACAAATGACCTACCAAAAGAGCAAACATTTGAATGTACGGCTAAATTCAGATACCGTCAACAAGATACTAAAGTGAAAGTAGTATTAGATGAAAAGGACCCAACGCGTGCAACGGTTATTTTTGATGAACTTGTTCGTGCGATTACACCAGGCCAAGCTGTCGTATTTTATGACGGGGAAGAGTGCCTTGGTGGAGGCATCATCGATAAAGCGTATATGAACGGAGAAGAACGTCAATACGTATAAATAAAACAAAGAAAGGAGATTCCAAATGAGTGATACACCTTATATTGTAGGGGAAGTATTAACGACTTTTTTCGAGAATCCGCAAAACTTCTATAAAGTCATGCTCGTTCGCGTTATCGAATCGGATTGCGTGGATGTGGATGACGAGATTGTTGTGACTGGGATTTTCGGACAAATTCATTCGGATATCTCCTATCGTTTTAATGGGAAAATTGTTTCTCATCCAAAATACGGAGAACAATTCCAAGCAGATAATTATCAACAGACGCAACCAACTGGTAAAAGAGGGCTCATTCAATATTTATCGAGCGCTCATTTTCCAGGAATTGGGGAGAAGACGGCTGAGAAAATTATTGAGAAGTTGGGCGAGGATGCTATGGAGCGTATCTTAAACGACGAGACTGCGCTTGATGGGATTACAGGCCTCACGAAAAAGAAAAAAGAAATGATTCGAGAAGTCATTCAGCAAAACCAGGGAACTGAGAAGTTAATGTTTGAACTGACGAATCTTGGATTTACACCTGCGATTGCTCAGAAAATTATCGGCATGTATAAAGATAAGGCTAGAGCTGTCTTAGACGAGGATCCTTATGTACTTCTTCAAAGAATTGAAGGACTTGGTTTTAGACGAATGGATAGTATTGCCCAGTCCATGGGGATTGATCCAGACGATACTTCAAGACTTAAGGGTGCGCTCTTTGTTGTGACAAGAGATTTCTGCTATCAAACAGGAGATACTTACTTGATGGCAGAAGTGTTAATTACGCAAGCACAGCGATTACTCGAGTCATGCCAAAATTACTTAATCGAACCAGATAGACTAGTAGATGCATTGAATGAATTAATCCGTGAAGGTGTTGTGTTTTCTGATGAAAATCGTATTGCGATTGCGTCTTTATACTACGCTGAACTTGGCATTAGTAATGCTCTTTCAAAACGGATTACGGCTTCAAAACTTGAAATTAGTAAAGAAAAAATTGATGAAGCCATTCAACAAACCGAAGAGAAGTTTGAGATTCAATATGATGCGTCTCAAAAAGAGGCTATTTACCGTATTATGACTGAACCGCTTTTTGTATTAACAGGTGGACCAGGGACTGGGAAGACAACGATTATCAATGCTGTGATTGACGTCTACGCGCAACTGAATGAACTTGATAACGATGAAGAGATTGAAGAGGCGATTGTTCTTGCAGCACCAACAGGACGTGCAGCGAAACGGATGAATGAGTTGACAGGTTATCCTGCTTCTACGATTCATCGCCTGCTCGGAATTGCGATTGATAGTGTGGATGATAGTTTTGAAGATAAGGAAATTACCGGAGAGTTCTTGATTATCGATGAGATGTCAATGGTGGATACGTGGTTAATGAACCGCGTGTTTAAAGCGGCGCCTGAAGGATTGAAGATACTACTTGTCGGAGATAGCAATCAATTGCCTTCTGTTGGTCCTGGACAAGTCTTAACGGATTTACTGGAAACGAATCAAGTACCAGCCATCGAACTGAAGCGAATTCACCGCCAGACACAGCAGTCATCGATTGTCGAATTAGCCCATAGCATTAAAGATGGATTCTTGCCAAGGAACTTTATGGAGAAACAAACAGACCGCAGCTTCTTGCCGTGTTCTACAGAACGATTGGTAACCATTATTGAGCAAGTCGTTGTAGCGGCACTTAAAAAAGGCTATACGAAGAGAGATATTCAAGTTCTGGCTCCGATGTATAAAGGGGATGCGGGTATTAATGCCATCAATCAGATGATGCAAGAAATCTTAAATCCTAAGATTGGAAATTCTGTGCGCGAAGTGGAATCCTTTGATAAAGTCTTCCGTGTAGGGGATAAAGTCCTTCAACTAGTGAATTTACCGGAAGAAAATGTCTACAATGGGGATATTGGTGAAATCACAGCGATTCAGTTTGCAAAAGAAAATGATGACCAAGTGGATAAGATTTTCGTTCTATTTGATCAAACGGAAGTCGAATACCATAGAACTGATTGGCAACAATTGACGCTTGCTTATTGCTGCTCGATTCATAAGGCACAAGGGTCTGAATTTAAAATGGTTATCTTGCCAATGGTGAATCAGTACTCACGTATGTTGCAAAGAAATCTATTGTATACGGCAGTTACAAGAAGTCAGCAGTATCTCATTATGTGTGGGGAAGCAGGGGCATTCCAAAAGAGTGCGACAACGATTCCTCCTAAACGTGCGACTTTCTTACAAGAGTTCTTAACGAATTTCGACATTGAAAAGACAGAAGAAACTCCAGCAATTAAAGAGAATAAAACAGAGTCGTCGCTCGATGATACCGTTCTTTCAGACGAAGGCAAAGAAATCCAATTAACCATCCAAGCAATTGAAGACGCTCTTATTTCTCCGATGATTGGAATGGACGACTTAACACCATATGATTTTATGACAAGAAGCTAGTTATCTAGCTTCTTTTTTTCGTGTTCTTTTAGCCGGAATTAATTGCCATCTGTCCATGATGTAGGGTAAAATGGATACAAATGATTATGAAAGAAGGACAAATGATGAATCGACAAAAACATTTTTTAGTTTCTGAAGATGCTGTTCCTCCTGTATTTGCTAAAGTTTTGCAAGCTAAAGAACTACTTGCAACAGGACAAGCAAAAGACGTCACTGAAGTAGTGAAGATGGTTGGCATCTCACGCAGTGTTTATTATAAGTATTATCGTAAAGTACAAGGATTTTCTTCTGTAAATGCAGGAAGAAAAGCATCTATCAATATCCATATGAAAAATATCAAAGGAACGCTGACAAAGACGCTTGAAGTATTTGCAAATCGTGATATGAACATCCTAACGATCTTCCAAGGATTAGCGATTCACAGTGTCGCTGTTGTACAAATCATGATTGATATTTCTGAGGCAACGGTAAGTGTAGAAGACGTGATTAAAGAAATTAATGCTTTAGATAACATTATTTCTGTGGAGTTACAAAGTATCGAATAATGAAACAAGAATTTTTAAATTATTTAACAGAAACCAATATTAAAGTATTGATTTTCGATAAAGATGGCACATTAACGGATACATCCACGTTATGGTTTGAGCCAACGATTTTAGTTCTTAACGAATTAGTGAATCGTAATGAGATGAATCTAACAAATGCAGAACATGACGAGTTGTTTGACCGTCTTGGTATCACTGAAACTGACATCATCGAAAACAGCGTGATTGCTTCAGGTACAGTTCGCGATATGCTGGAAGTCTTAAATCATTTCAGGCCAATCGATATCGAAGAAAATTACGACTTTGTAGTGCATTACTTTGCCGACTATATTCTAAGTCATCCAAAGAAAATCCAAACACTTGGAGATGTAAAGCGTGCACTTTGCGTACTGAAGGAAAAAGGATTTGTGATTGCTTTAGTCACAAACGATTCGAAGTTACCAGCCGAAGCCGTTTTACAAGTTGCTGGAATTAATGAGTTATTCGACTTCATTGGAACCACCGATGAATTTCCTTCAAAGCCAGCAACGGATTCACTACATGCGATTCAAAATCGTTTTGGTGTCTCTTTTAACGAGATGATTTATATTGGGGACTCAACAGTAGATGAAGAGTTTGCCAAAAATACTGCTGGGTTTATTGCTGTGACAAGCGAACCTAATAATCTAGAAGTTCTTCCTAGTGCAATCTTTAAAGTGAAATCAATTGATGAATTAAGTTAGGAGGAAATGATGAATAGTACGATACAAGAAAATCATAAATTCAAAGCGCTACTAACCATTTTAATTCCAGTTTTAATTTATCAAATTGCCAATTATTCGGCTCAATTTATTGATACGGTCATGACTGGACGATATAACGAAGTCCATCTTGCCGGAGTATCGATTGGTGGGAGCTTGTATGCGCCATTTTTCTCATTATTGACAGGGACGATTTCAGGGCTGGTGCCGATTGTTGGACAATATTTTGGACAGAAGAAAATGGATAAAATAGAGCAGGTGATGCGTCAATACTTAATCATTGGCGTCGTATTAGCCATTGGACTATTTGTTTTTGGACTCCTATTTCTTAAACCTGTTTTAGGATTGATGAATTTAGAACAAGAAGTGGAAGCTGTAGCAGTAGGATATTTAACGTTGTTATCCTTAGGGTTTATTCCATTATTACTCTTTAGTGTCTTAAGATCTTTTGTGGACGCTTTAGGATTAACCAAAGTATCGATGTTGCTCATGGTATTAGTGGTTCCGCTGAATATGTTCTTTAACTATTCACTGATTTACGGTCAATTTGGCTTCCCTGAAATGGGAGGAGCTGGGGCTGGACTTGGAACCGCACTGGCTTACTGGGGGTTGCTCGTTGTAGCATTTATAGTGTTTAGAAAACATCCAGTATTAAAAGAATATGATGTTTTAAAATGGAGCGGAATTGATGTCAAAATGTGGAAGGAACCATTTAAGATTGGGCTTCCAATTGGTTTGTCGATTTTTGCGGAAGTTGCTGTTTTCGCATTTGTAGGATTACTCATGTCGAAATTTGGGACATCGATTATTGCATCCCACCAGGCTGCGATGAACTTTGCAACTGTCGTTTATGCATTCCCAATCAGTATTTCTACTGCGTTAACCATTATTGTTTCTTATGAAGTCGGTAGAAAAGATATTCGTTCTGCAATGCATTTTGCTTATATTGGAATTGCGACGGCTGTGACACTTGCTGTTGTGACGTTAACATTATTAGCGCTCAATATCCAATCGGTGGCCGCGCTATATGGAACAGACCCAGACTTTATTCAGTTAACCGTTGTGTTTTTAACTTATAGTCTGTTGTTCCAACTGTTTGATGCAGTGGCAGCGCCAATTCAAGGAACACTCAGAGGGTTCAAAGATGTTCAAATGCCATTTATCTTATTTTTAATTGGCTATTGGATTATTGGATTGCCAATCGGATTTATACTAGATAATGCATTTAATGCTGGTCCATATTCTTATTGGATTGGTTTGATATTGGGATTAATGAGTAGTTGTATCTTCTTAGTTTTCAGATTAAGAAGAGTGTTTAAAAAATATAAGGAATCACGAGGTGTGTAAATGTTTGAATCATACAAAGAAGAAGTAACATTTAATGAAGAAAGAGGGTCTGAAGATTTCGACCCACAAAATGAATTTTATCAAGAAGATATGGAAGAATTGTTTAAAAAGGACATTACTTCTATCGGAAGAAGATTAATTGTTTATATGTTAGTTTTCTTCTTCTTCGCAGCTGCTGGTCAACAAGGGGCGGCCCAAAATGCAGTTGACACTGAAGATTTTTACGGAATTTGGGGAGTAGGCCTATTTATTGCGGCTTCTCTAAGTTTACTTGTTTGGTCTCTTTCAAAAAAATTTCCAATGAAACGTATTTATGAGCACGTTGCTCCAAGAAAAATGAATATACAGTCGTTTGCAATGTTATCTGCGAGCTTATTTGGAATTCGCTTTATCTCAAAACTCTTATTAACAGGTCTTGAAAAATTGTTATTGGAAATGGGCATTCCAGCAACTCTTGTAGCAAATACAAGTGAAGAGTTAACGTCTAGTATCATTTTTGTACTGTATTTAGGAGTCATGGCTCCTGTTGTAGAAGAATTTATTTTTAGAGGGTTCATTGGATATCGTCTTGAGCGTTACGGGAAAGTATTTACGATTCTATTCACGGCTCTTATTTTCTCACTATTCCATGCCAACATTACACAAGAAGTCTTCACATTTATGGCGGGTATTGTTTTTGCTTATGTTGCTATTGAATACGGCTTCCAATGGGCAGTAGTCGTCCATATGATGAATAACTTCATATTTGCAGTTGTGCTCGATATCTATCTTGCACAAATGATAGATTTTGGCAATTTTTCTCTCGTTCAACTACTAGATTTAATTGGCTTTGTTGTGTTAGTATTTGTGATTATTTTGAAATGGAAAGATATTAAGGAATATTTGGATGTGAATCGTGGTTTCCATGGAATTGCACAAATCACGTTTAGTCGAGTAACGATTATCTTATACATTATTTATCTTGTATATCGTACTTTTTTACCATACTTCGCACCATACTTATTTTTTAGATAGGAGGAGCTTCTTTGAATACTATTTATTTAGAAGATAGCGTCTATACAACAATCACTGAGCATCCAGAAGTAAAGGATTTACTCGTTGAAATTGGCTTTAAACCACTTAATCAACCGCAGATGGTTCATACTGTTGGACGTATTACGAATATGATTAAAGGTTCTAAAATTGCAAAAGTTCCTTTAGAAACCATTGTTGAAACATTAGAGATGAATGGATACATCGTTAAAGAAAGCAGGGATTAGATGGCTAAAGAAGATTACACGATGGAAGAGCGTCAGGAGATTTTAAAAGACTTGATGCTGCGCCTTCATGCAGGAGAAGATAAAGAAGTCATTCAAAAAGAATTCAATGCAGCCTTTGATGAAATCACTCCTTATGAAATCCAGTTAATGGAGAGAAACTTAATGAGTGAAGGGATTACTTTTGCTGAAATTATGAGCCTCTGTAATGTCCATGCAAACTTGATGGGGTCTAAAGTCAATACGGAAACAACGGTTGCTGATTTCGAACAACCGGGACATCCAGTACATGTCATGAAGATGGAAAATTTAGCGATTCGAGGCGCATTAGACCGTGTGGAACGGTTGCTGAAGAATTATTTAGAGACGAAGGATGAAACAATTAAAAAGGGTTTGAATCGCCAAATTTCGTTGCTTGGTCAATTTGATAATCACTTTCAAAGAAAAGAATATGCCATGTTTCCGATTATGGAGAAAAAGGGCATTACCGCACCTCCTAAGGTAATGTGGGGTGTTGATGACCAAATTCGTGAATTGTATAAGGATTTCAAGACGGCACTAGAAAATGAACAAGCTAATGTGTTAGAAGAGTTTGAAGTGGTCCGTGATGAATTACTAGAGATGATTCAAAAGGAAGAGAATATTCTGATTCCGATGGTGGAACAAGTTTTCCATGTAGATGATTGGGAAACAATTGCTACGCAGTCCCCAGAATATGGATACTGTATTGTAAAACCTGAAAAAGAGTGGGCGGTCAAAAAAGACTTCGCCCCTGTGAAGACAAAAGTCGAGGTTGAAGAAGAAGGAGATATTCCTTTATCGACTGGGTCGCTTTCATTGAAGCAGCTCAATCTGATTTTGAATTTATTACCGATGGAATTGTCGTTTGTAGATCACAATAATATTGTGAAATATTACAACGAAGGAAATGGTGAAGAGAAAATCTTTAAACGCACACCAAGCGCAATAGGCCGTGACGTGATTTTATGTCATCCGCCTAAAGTACATGAAACGGTTCAAACCATTTTTGAACAATTAAAGTCAAAACAAAAAGAAAAAGAAGAAATGTGGTTTAAGAAAGACGGCATGATGGTGCATGTGACGTATCACGCTGTTTGGGATGAAGAAGATAACTATGTTGGGTGTCTTGAATACGTTCAAAACATCCAATCGTTAGTGGATCATTTTAATCAAGCAGATGTGAAGCGAACTCTTTCTTAATGACTTTTAATATGTTACAATGCACGTGGATACATTCCACATTACACTTAACTTTAAAGGAGTTATTGACTTATGTATATGACGATGATTCTCGGTGCAATTGCTGGTCTAAGTTTATTCTTATACGGGATGCAATTGATGGGCGACGGATTACAAAAAGTAGCCGGAGAAGGCTTGAAAGGGATTATTCGTAAATTAACGAAAAATCGATTCATGTCAGTACTTGTTGGGATGTTTGTAACAACAATCATTCAAAGTTCATCAGCAACGACAGTAATGGTTGTTGGTTTCGTAAACGCTGGGCTAATGACATTAGCGCAAGCAGTAGGTGTTGTCTTTGGAGCAAACGTCGGAACGACGATTACAGGGCAAATGGTTTCCTTTAACTTGTCACAATGGGCACCTATCGTCATCGCTTCTGGTTTAGTAGCGAACATGCTTACTAAAAATCCAAAAGTTAAAGAAGCTAGTGAAATCTTTATTGGTTTTGGTATTTTATTTATTGGTATGAGCTCATTGAGTTCTGCTTTACAACCGTTAAAAGAATTGCCTGAATTTACTAACTGGATTCTTCAATACGGTAGCAATCCATTTATTGGTGTCGGAATCGGTCTTTTAATGACCCTTGTCTTACAAAGTTCTTCAGCAACCATTGGGGTATTAATCGCTCTTGCTAGTCAAGGTGTGCTTCCTATTACTACAGCGGTGTTTATCATCTTCGGTGATAACATCGGAACATGTACAACTGCTTTAATTAGTAGTTTAGGTACTTCTCGTCGTGGAAAACAAGTTGCTTTATTCCACTTAATGATTAATGTTATCGGTACAGTTTACTTTATGCTTTTCCTTCGCGGTATTCTTGTGAATGTTGTTGAATCTATTGATCCTGGTAATGTTGCTCGTCAGATTGCCAATGCACATACGATTTTCAATATCGTTAACGTAATTGTCCTATTCCCATTCACAAATCTTTTAGTGAAGTTGATTCAAATGATTATTCCTGATGGAGAAGACGAGGAAGAAAGCATTACGCGTTATCTTGATAAACGTATCTTGGTAACTCCAACAATCGCGTTAGAAAACACAATGTATGAATTCGCTGCGATGGCTCAAGAAACAAGTAGTGCTTTAGAAAATGCGATTGGAGCTGCTCGTACGCGTGATAAGAAACTTGTGAAGAAAGCTCTTGAAAACGAGAAAAATATCAATGCGTACGAAAAAGCAATTGTGAAGTATTTAGTTGAAATTTCTCAACAAAGTGTATCTGCAAAAGACCAACAAACAATCGATGAATTGTTTAGTACAGCTAACGACATCGAGCGTATCGGGGATCACGCAGAAAACATTGCAGACTTCGCAAAATCAATTATCGAACGCGAAATCTTCCTAGACGAAGATACAGCTCACGAATTAGATGGCTTGTACGCACTTGTTCAAAAAGGATTCGCATTATCAATTGACGCCTTATCAACTGGTGATCAAGATAAAGTTCAACAAGCGATCCAAATCGAACGTGATATTGATAAACTCAAGATTGAAGTTCGCGATAAATACATGAAACGTATGAACAAAGGAATTGCTTCTGCTGAATCAGGTATTTTCGTAATGGACTTATTAAGTAACCTAGAACGTGTCAGCGACCACTTCAGAAATATTTCTGAAACAGTAGAACGTTTGAAACGTGCGGTTATCGTAACTGAATAACACTCTCAATCCGTAGGCAATTTTTGTCTACGGATTTTTTTTATAAAAAGTAAGATATACCGTATACGGTATATTCCTTATACGGTATAATGTGTTTAGGAGGGATGTTTATGGGAGAAACATTTGAAATAAGTGAATCAAAATATGAGGATATTAAAGATCTTCCTTATGATAAATTGGTAAAAATATTAGCGGTACTAACCATCGTTGAAGAAGAAGGTCTCACGCCAGCCGTCTGGGAAAAATGGGGAGCAGGAAAGAATAAACGGGAGTATTTACGCTTTGAGGTTTCAAGAGACTATAAGGAGGGTGTACCAAATGGGACGATACCAGAAGAAATTATACACTATGTTAAATACTACGTATCCTAATTTTGTATCTGATTTTAATAAAGAATATTCGAAGCAAAAGATTGCATTGCAGCTTGTAGAGTTACGCCTTGAAACCGGTCTTTCTCAAAGTCGCTATGCCGAAGAGAATCAGCTGTTACAAAATAAAATTTCTGCAATAGAAAAAGGGAAAACGAATCCACGCTTATCAACTATTATCGAAATGGCCGCGAAGAATGGATATAAGGTTGAACTGAAATTTACAAAGTAAGACACAGAATACTATTTGAGCTAGTCTACAGCAGACTAGCTTATTTTGTGTAACAGTTAGTACAAAGGTTTAAAAAACAGCTAGAGTATGATAGAATGAATCGAATTCAAAAACAAAGGAGAACGAAATGCTAAAAGTACAAAACGTAAGTCTATTATTTTCAGACCGTAAATTGTTTGACGATGTTAACATCACTTTTACACCAGGAAACTGTTATGGGGTTATTGGTGCGAATGGTGCCGGAAAATCAACTTTCCTAAAAATCTTGTCTGGGGAATTACAACCAACAACTGGTGAAGTTATCCTAGATCCACATGAACGTTTAACAGTCTTAAAACAAGACCACTTCGCCTTCGAAGATGAACGTGTTATTGATACAGTTATCATGGGTCATAAACATTTATATGACATCATGAAAGAAAAAGACGCTATCTACATGAAAGAAGATTTCTCTGATGAAGATGGTATCCGTGCTGCTGAACTTGAAGGGGAGTTTGCTGAATTAAACGGTTGGGAAGCTGAAAGTGATGCTTCACAATTATTACAAGGGTTAGGAATCACTGAAGACCAACACTACAAACTAATGAGCGAATTAGTCGAAGCAGACAAGGTTAAAGTGTTACTTGCACAAGCATTATTCGGTAAACCAGACGTTCTTTTATTAGACGAACCTACAAACGGTTTGGATGCAAAGTCAATCGCATGGTTGGAAGAGTTCTTAATCAACTTTGATAACACAGTAATCGTTGTATCCCATGACCGTCACTTCTTAAACAAAGTATGTACGCATATGGCGGACGTTGACTTCGGTAAGATTAAATTATTCGTTGGTAACTATGATTTCTGGTTACATTCAAGCCAATTAGCTGCAAAATTATTAGCTGACCAAAACGCGAAGAAAGAAGAGAAAATCAAAGAGTTACAAGAGTTTATCGCTCGTTTCTCTGCGAACGCTTCTAAATCAAAACAAGCGACTTCTCGTAAGAAAATGTTGGATAAAATTACATTGGACGATATTCAACCTTCAAGCCGTAAATATCCATTCGTTGGTTTCTCACCAGCGCGTGAAATCGGGAATGACTTATTATTAGTCGAAGGCTTATCAAAAATAATTGATGGTGAAGTGATTTTCGAAAACGTAAGCTTCCAATTATCAAAAGACGATAAAGTAGCGTTCTTAAGCCGTTCAGATATTGCAATTACAACATTATTCAAGATCTTAACAGGCGAAATGGAAGCAGACAGCGGTACATTCAAATGGGGTGTCACAACTAGTCAAGCGTACTTACCAAAAGATATGACAGACGAATTCTCAAATGAGAACTTAAATATTTTAGAATGGTTACGTCAATACGCACCAGTAGAAGAACAAGATAACACATTCTTACGTAGCTTCTTAGGTCGTATGTTATTCTCTGGAGACGATGTTATGAAACAAGTAACTGTTCTTTCAGGGGGAGAAAAAGTGCGTTGTATGTTATCTAAATTAATGCTTTCTAAAGCAAACGTATTAATCTTAGACGATCCAACAAACCACTTAGACTTAGAATCAATCACTGCATTGAATGATGGCTTAATCGCCTTCAAAGGTTCATTACTATTCTCAAGTCATGACCACGAGTTTATTCAAACAACTGCGAACCGCATTATCGAAATCGGACCAAAAGGCATTGTGGACCGTCTTGGCTCTACTTATGATGAGTTCCTTGAAGATGAGGCTGTTCAAGCACGTGTAGATGCGTTATATAATTAATAAATTATTAGACCAGAAGGATTAAAGTCTTCTGGTCTTTTTGCTGTATTTAGTGTAGGATAAGGTTATTAGAGGAGGTATTCATATGACAAAAATTTATTTTGCAAGTCCATTATTCTCAGAAATGGAATTAGCCTTTAACAAAGTACTCGTAGAAAAAATTCGCAACCAGTTCCCAGGGGTAGAGGTGTACTTACCACAAGAACAAATGGCGATTAATGACAAGAGCTCGTATGCGGACTCAACAATGATTGCCCAATATGATACAGATGCCTTATTAGAATCAGACTTAATGATTGCTGTTTTAGATGGTGCAGTGATTGATGTCGGTGTTGCCAGTGAAATCGGGGTAGCGTATCACGCAGATATGCCAATTCTTGGATTATACACAGATAGCCGTCAACAAGGGGCAGATAATCCTCAAAAATTAGAGGCATTACAAGAAGTAGCAGAGTCACAGTTTAGCTATGTAAACCTTTATACAGCAGGCCTTGTCAAACTTCGCGGGGAGATTGTTTCTAGCAGCGATGAGCTCCTTGAAGCGCTAAAAGCCTATCTTAAGGAATCATAAAATTGTAAAGTTTTGTTACAGTTCTGTAATATAACTGATACTTTCTCAATATGTTTCTCATGTAAAATGTGAGGTAAGTTGGAGAAAGTGTGGTGAAAATCACTTTTGAAAAAGATTAAACATATTGTTCTGACTTTAATGGCTTTTATCTTAGTGTCTGGACCGTTAGCACCTTCAGTATTTGCGGAGGAAGCGGATATTCAAAAACTAGAAGCACAATTAACTTCAGAATTACAAAAAGTGAATACGAAATATCAAGAAATTGAAAGTTTAAACCAACAAATCGATTCTCTCAATAAAGAGAAAGAAACGCTTGCTGAAAAGATTACGACACAAGAAACAAAAGTGGAAGAACGTAAACAAGTCGCATCTAAACGATTGCAACAAATTCAAGTTTCTGACTTTGTTTCTTATAGTATTTTACATTTACTAAATTCAGAAAGTCTTTCAGATTTCTTTAATCGATTATATGTGTTTCAACAATTATTCCAATCGGATGAAGAAGTGTTGAAGAGCTTATCCGAGCAAGTAGCTGAATTATCTCGCCTGAAAACAGCAGCAGAACAAGCGTCAACTGACGTAGTCGCTAAAAAAGAACAACTTACCGCTGAGAGTCAAGCGTTTGAAGGTTCAGTCAATGATTTGAAAAAATTAATTGCTGATAACAAAGAAGCTCTTGCAAAAGTTCAAGAACAAAAGAAAGAAACATCTGCAGTAGTGGCATCAGCTATTACAGCAGTTGCACAATTAACTACAGATAAACCAGATGTAGCCTCATCTACGCAGCAAACACCAACGACACAAGCTGCGACAGCTGAACCAGCTACAACGGTTGCTCAAACACAAGCACCTGCAACACAAGAAACACCAACGACACAAGCAGCTGCAGCAAGCAACCAATCTGGTGGAAGAACATTAAACGTTCAAGCGACTGGATATTCTTATAACGAACCAGGATTAAGCCCTTATACAGCGACTGGAATCGACTTACGTAAGAATCCAACAGTCATTGCAGTTGACCCAAGCGTGATTCCTTTAGGAAGCTTAGTTGAAGTTCCTGGATACGGAATTGCGATTGCTGGAGATACTGGTGGAGCAATTAAAGGAAATATCATTGACCTTCACTTCACAACAGTAGATCAAGCAAACCAATGGGGAAGACGAAATGTTACGATTCGAATTCTAAACTAAACGAAAAGCACTCTCAAATAGAGAGTGTTTTTTTGTTGGGTATGTTTTCAATAGAGGTTTTGTGATAAAATATTTTTGTATTAATAATAAGGAGTAGTTGTAATGATTAAATTAATTGCTATCGACATGGATGGCACACTATTAAACAGAAAAAAAGAATTATTAGATGAGACGAAACAATATTTCAAGAACTTTCATAACAAAAACACTGAAACTTTATTAGTGCTTTGTACAGGTCGTCCTGAAAGTGGAATTCGTCCATATTTAAAAGACTTAGGATATTTAGAAGAAAACCACTATATTATTAGTCAAAATGGCGCCAACATTTACGAGAGTCAAACAGGTAAACGTGTGATGGATGCGTTCGTTGATTCTGGTGCGATTCAAAAATGGATTGAATTAGGAAAGAGACATGGAATCAGCGTGATGGGTGCTGGTGTTGATTACTATTATTGTTTTGATCAAGATCCAACTGAATGGATGGAGTTTGATGTAAAACTTGTGAGTGGCAAGTTGAAAAGAATTCCAACCAAAGAGTCTTTAAACACTGATTTCTATAAAATCCTACTAATGGGAGATGAAGAACAACTCAATGAGTTTGAAACATTTATTCCCCAGGAGTGGAGAGACGAATTTTATGTGGTTCGTAGCCAAAAATATTTAGTTGAAGTACTAACAAAAGGTGTAAATAAAGCTTTTGGATTAGAAAAATTAGCCCAAAAACTAAATATCGAGCCGAGTGAAATCGCGGCTATTGGGGATGCTGCTAATGACATCGAGATGTTAGAATACGCAGGACTTGCCATTGCGATGGGGAATTCAAGCGAAGAGGTAAAAGCTATCGCGGACATCGTCACAGATACTAATGAAAATAATGGCGTTATTAAAGCGATTGACAAGTTAATTCAGTAAGAGTACAAGAAGCAAAATGTAACTTATATGTTACATTTTGCTTTCTCTCTTTTTAGTAGATTTAGACAGGATAGAATAATGAGGTTTTCTTGACAAATACGCATTCCTCTAGTATTCTTTATAGCAACAATATAAATCCTTAGACAGAGACATAAAACGTACACTAAAGAGATAGAAGCCGTGGCTGAAAGCTTCTAACCGTACAAGGAAAGACACTCTTGAGGAGAATAATGCAAAGTTATTCCGGTAATTCCGTTATCATTAAGAGGGAAAGAGCTCTTTCCGAACTAAGGTGGTACCACGAAATTTTCGTCCTGACTTCTATTGAAGTTGGGATTTTTTTATTTTTATTAAAAGAAAGGATGATTCATATGATTCAAAAACCAAAAGGGACAGCCGATTTATTACCTGAAGAACTCAAAATTTGGCACTATATCGAAGAAACAGCACGCATCATTTTAGGCGATTATCAATTTGAAGAAATGCGTACACCAATGTTTGAAAGCTACGATTTATTTAGCCGTGGTGTTGGGGATACGAGTGATATCGTTTCAAAAGAGATGTATGATTTCTACGATAAAGGAGATCGTCACATTACACTTCGTCCAGAAGGAACTGCAGCGATTGTTCGTGCTTATGTAGAAAATAAATTATACGGACCAGAGCATAAGAAACCTTATAAAGTGTATTATATGGCTCCAATGTTCCGTTATGAGCGTCCACAATCAGGACGTCTTCGTCAATTCCACCAATTAGGAGTTGAGGTGTTTGGTTCTACAAATCCTGCTACAGACGTAGAAACGATCGCGATGGCTTGGGATTTATTAAAAGAACTCGGATTATCAAATATGCGCTTAGTGATTAACTCACTAGGTAAAACAGCTGACCGTATTAAATACCGTGAAGCGTTAATCAGTTACTTAGAACCATTTGCGGATGAATTAAGTGAAGATTCAAAAAATCGTCTTCACAAAAATCCATTACGTGTATTAGATAGTAAAGACAAACGTGATATTGAAATTGTGAAAAATGCACCTCGTATTTTAGAATTCTTATCAGATGAAGCACGCACTCACTTTGAAAAAGTACAACAATACTTAAACGCATTAGAGATTCCATTTGAAATCGATGAAACAATGGTACGTGGGCTTGACTACTACCAAGATACAATTTTTGAAATCATGACAGATTCTAAATCATTCGGTGCTAAAACGACGATTTGTGGTGGCGGACGTTATGACGGTCTTGTACAAGAACTTGACGGACCTGAAACACCAGGATTTGGATTTGGTCTTGGAATCGAACGTCTTGTGCTATTAATGAAAGATGAAAAAGTAGAAGTTCCTGAATTACAAGAACTAGATGTGTATGTTGTTGGACTTGGTGAAGCAACAGAAGAGGAAGTATTGAAACTTTCAATTTCACTCCGTCAACAAGGGTACTCAGTGGATCGTGATTTCTTCGGACGTAAAGCAAAACCACAATTCAAGAACGCTCAAAAATATGGCGCTAAAGTGGTCATCACACTTGGTGAAGAAGAATTAGAAACAAAACAAGTACCAGTGAAAGTAATGAATACTGGTAAAGAAGTAAAAATTAATTTACAAGAACTCTACGAAGATTTTGATAGCATTTATCGTCAAATCACAATGGATACAACAGCCATTGACGAGTACTTTGGTAAATAGAAAGAGGGATGGATATGAAAAGAAGAACAGAATATTGTGGATTCATTAGTGAAAAATTAGTTGGACAAACAGTGACATTAGATGGTTGGGTGGCAAAACGTCGTGACCACGGTGGAGTTATCTTCATCGACTTAAGAGACCGCGAAGGGATTATGCAAGTGGTTTTCAACCCAGCACGTAACCAAGAGGCGTTTGAAATCGCTGAAAAATTACGTTCTGAATACGTGATTCAAGTAACTGGTGAAGTGGCTTATCGTGGAGAAGGACTAGAAAACCCAAATCTAAAAACGGGTAAATATGAGTTATTAGTAGATGAAGTAGAAGTATTCTCTCAAGCGAAAACTTCTCCTATCTATATCGATGACGAACAAAAAGCATCAGAAGAATTACGTTTGAAATATCGTTACTTAGATATTCGTCGTCGTCCTGTATTAGAAAACTTACGCTTACGTCATAAAACAACTAAATCAATTCGTGAGTATTTAGACGGTGAAGGATATATTGACGTTGAAACTCCAATTTTAGCGAAATCTACACCAGAAGGAGCGCGTGACTACTTAGTACCTTCACGTGTTCACGAAGGAAGCTTCTATGCATTACCTCAATCACCTCAAACATTTAAACAATTGTTAATGGGTGCTGGATTAGATCGTTACTACCAAATCGTTCGTTGCTTCCGTGACGAAGACTTACGTGGAGACCGTCAACCAGAATTTACACAAGTCGATATCGAAACAAGCTTCTTATCAGCTGAAGAAATCCAAGAAATGATGGAAGGCTTATTGAAGAAAGTGATGAAAGATACATTGGATGTGGATGTTCAAACTCCATTCCCACGTATTTCATTTGCAGAAGCAATGGCTCGTTACGGAAACGATAAACCAGATACTCGTTTCGATTTAGAATTAATCGACGTGAGTGACATCATGAAAGAATCTGACCTTAAAGTGTTCAGTTCATGTATCGAAAACGGCGGTGAAGTTAAAGTCATTAACTTAAAAGGACTTGCAGACGAATATTCTCGTAAAGATGCAGATAGCTTAGCAGACTTTGTTTCTAAATTCGGAGCTAAAGGTTTAGCATGGATTAAAGTTGAAGAAGATGGCTTGAAAGGCCCAATCGCAAAATTCATCGTGAACCAAGAAGCAGCTTTCCGTGAACGTATCAACGCTGAAGTTGGAGATATCGTGTTCTTCTGTGCGGACAAACCATCAGTAGTAGCACAATCATTATCTGAATTACGTTTACACTTTGGTAAGAAACATAACTTAATCGATACAAACAAATTCAACTTCTTATGGGTTGTTGATTGGCCATTATTAGAACATGATGCTGAAGAAGACCGTTATGTTGCAATGCACCACCCATTCACTCGTCCTGCGAACGAAGATTTCCAAGCATTAATCGATGATCCAGCAGGAGCGAAAGCACAAGCCTACGATATCGTATTAAACGGATATGAATTAGGTGGAGGTTCATTACGTATTTACCGTCGCGATATGCAAGAAGCGATGTTCAAAGTATTAGGATTTACAAAAGAATCTGCAGAAAGTCAATTCGGATTCTTATTAGACGCATTAGATTACGGTTTCCCACCACACGGAGGAATTGCTCTTGGGTTAGACCGTTTAGTAATGTTACTAGCTGGCGAAGACAACATTCGTGAAGTCATCGCGTTTCCTAAGAACAGCTCAGCAGTGGATCCAATGACACAAGCTCCAAGTGAAGTGTCAGCGAAACAATTAGATGAGCTTTCATTAAAAATTAAATAAGACCTGAATGGATTTCTAAAAAGGAGGAAGAAACTTTGAAGAGTAGTAAAGGGGTTGTGTTTAAACGACAACAACGTATCCTTCAGCTTTTACAAGAAAACCATGAGATGTCTGTTGAAGACTTATCGAAAGAGTTAGAAGTTTCTGAAATCACCATTCGAAGAGATTTACAACAATTTGAAGACCAAGGAGTTATCGAGCGCTTCTACGGAGGCGCACGCTACCTTGCTGGAAAAATTAAACAAGAAAACGTGGATCAAATTCAATATAATTCCATGAAGAAAAACATCGCAAGAAGAGCCGCGGGATTAGTAAGAGATCATAATATGGTCTTTATTAACTCAGGCTCTACTGCCTTTTTGTTATTAAATTTTCTAGCGGATGCCAACGTTACAATCTTAACGAATAATGGTCGTTCCATCTTCAAAAAGCCGTCTACGAAAGCGTCAATCGTGATTAGTGGTGGAGAAATTTTCGAACAGAAAAAATCTCTTGTTGGGGATTTTGCGATTAACTCATTCTCAAAAGCGCGTGCAGACATTTGTTTCCTAGGTGTTGGAGGAATTAGTAAAAACGGGATTTCAACGTATGCACTGCCAGAGACGGCAGTGAACCGTGTGATTTTAGAACGTACAACAGGGCACCGCATCATTGTAACGGAAGGGTTTAAAGTGGGTCGTGATTCAAACTTTCATACAGCGGATTGTAATATGATTACTCATTTAATTACAGACCATACCGCTGACCCTGAAACCGTAGCTTATTTGAAGAGTATCGGTGTGAAAGTGTTATTTATTTCGTAATGAAAAAGAATGTAGAGGTATAAAATGATTGAATTAGGAGAACGATTAACTCGTGTTGCTAGTTTTGTTCCAAACGGTTCAAAGGTATGCGATGTTGGTAGTGACCATGCGTATTTACCAGTGTATTTAATTCAAAATAATCAGATTACTTCAGCGATTGCGGGTGAAGTAGTTGAAGGACCGTTCTTATCAGCGAAGCAAACAGTTCGTGATTATCGAATGGAAGACCGCATTGAAGTTCGCTTTGGGGACGGATTGCAAATTCTTTCAAAAGAAGATGAGATTACTGCTGTTACGATTTGTGGGATGGGCGGAGAGCTCATTTCTCGAATCCTAGAAGCTGGATACACTGGCGGTCATTTAAACGGCAAAGAACGTCTCATTCTTCAACCAAACGTTGCGGAGCATTTTGTACGTGAATGGTTAATGAAGCATTCATATCGTATTACTCATGAGACGGTCGTTGAAGATAACCATCGCCTATATGAAATTATTGTCGCTGAACCAGTAAATGAACGTGTAGAATACACAGAACTAGAATTAAAATACGGTCCGGTTTTATTGAAACAACCATCTGAATTATGTGTTGCAAAATGGAAACGAACAAACCGTAAGAACAAAGAGATTTTGGAACAATTACAAAAGAGTAAGACGCCTCAACATGAAAAAATTGAGCAGTTTGAAAAAGCGTTTAATGAATTGCAAGGAGTGATTGATCGTGCCAACAGTTAGAGATGTGGTAAGTCGTTTTGAAAAACGAGTGCCAAAGAGTCTTTCGGTTCCAAAAGATCCCATTGGACTTCATTTTGGAGATTGGAATCAAGAAGTTAAAGTGATTATGACGACGCTCGATATTCGTCCAAGTGTCATCGAAGAAGCCATTTCTAAAAACGTTGATTTAATTATCGCGCATCATCCACCAATTTTTAGGCCAGTTGCGTTATTTGATTTAACCGTTCCGCAAAATAAAATGTTCCAACAAATTCTGAAGCATGATATTGCGGTGTACGCTGCACATACCAACCTTGATGTCGTTGAAGGCGGTGTGAATGATTGGTTGGCAGATGAATTGCTATTATCTGATGTAACAGTGATGTCTCCAACAACTACAATTCCATCTGTCAAGGTGATTACTTTTGTCTCTAAAAATGATGCTGATAAAGTTTTAGAAGCGATGTTTGAAGCGGGAGCTGGAACTATCGGTGACAACTATAAAGACTGTGCGTTCCAAAGTTCTGGCGTAGGACAATTTACACCCGTCGAAGGGGCGAAGCCTGCAATCGGATCGTTAAATAAACCAGAATTTGTAGAAGAAGTCAAACTAGAAGTTGTATGCTCTGAAGAGGTGTTAAGTGATGTTTTACGCGCCTTAAGAGAAGCACATCCTTATGAAGAGCCAGCAATCGACGTTTTCTCATTGAAGAATTCTGGAAAGACTTTAGGATTTGGTCGCGTTGGAAATCTTCCAAAAGCAATGACTGGGGATGAATTTATCGCTTTTGTTACTGAGCGATTTAACCTAAAAGGCTTACGTTATGTTCCATCTCGTGTGAACCCAGAAGGCCTCATTTCAAGAGTCGCTGTAATGGGTGGCTCAGGCGGAAATTATTACATGGATGCGCTCAGAAACGGAGCGGATGCCTTTGTAACAGGTGATATTTTCTACCATACAGCCCATGATATTCAAGAAACTTCATTATTCCTAGTGGATGCTGGTCATCATATTGAGGTTGTATGTCGAAAACAATTAGCCAAATGGGCTCGTGAATGGAAAGAAGAAAACAATTGGGATGTAACAGTGATTGAAAGTGAAACTTTTACAGATCCATTTGAATTTTATAAAGCAGGTGAAGAAAATGCATAAAGAATTAACAGAACGTTTTATTCGTTACGTAAAGAAAGAAACAAGATCTGACGAAACAAGTCAAACAGTCCCAACAACGCCTTCTCAAACAGCGTTTTTAAAAGATTTAGAGCAAGAATTAAATGAATTAGGATTCCAAGAAGTTTATTTAAATCCTAAAAACAGCTTCCTAACAGCAACAATCCCATCAAATGTTGACCATGAAGTGCCAACGATTGGATTCATTGCTCACGTGGATACAGCGGACTTTGAAGCTAGAAATATTCAACCTCAAATCCATGAAAACTATAACGGTGAAGCAATTGTCCTAGACGAAGAAGGAAAATTCGTATTAGACCCTAAAGACTTCCCGAACTTAAAGAACTATGTTGGACAAACATTAATCACAACAAATGGTAAAACATTATTAGGTGCTGACGACAAATCTGGTGTGACAGAAATCGTTACAGCAGGTGCTTATTTATTACAACATCCAGAAATTAAACACGGAAAAATTCGTGTAGCATTTGGTCCAGACGAAGAAATCGGACGCGGTGCTGATTTATTCGATGTGGAACAATTTGCATGTGATTTTGCTTATACAATGGATGGTGGACCAGTTGGTGAATTAGAATATGAAAGCTTCAACGCTTGCCGCGCTACAGTTCGTATTCAAGGAAAGAACGTTCACCCGGGAACTGCTAAAGATACAATGGTAAGTGCACTTGAATTAGCTCGTAAGTTCCAAAACGCACTTCCAGAGTTCGAAGTTCCTGAACACACAACAGGACGTGAAGGATTCTACCACTTAGTAGCAGCGGAAGGTGTTGTGGAAGAAGCTAAATTAGTGTACATCTTACGTGACCACAGCCGTGAATTATTCAATGCGAAAAAAGACATGATGCTACGCATTGCGACTCGTATGAATAAAGAATTAGATACAGACCGTATTACTGTTGATTTACACGACGAGTACTACAACATGGCTGAAATCATTGAAAAAGATTTCCGTTGTGTAGATGTGGCAAAACAAGCGTTAGAAAACTTAGACATCGTACCAATTATTAAACCAATTCGTGGTGGTACAGATGGTTCTAAGATTTCATTCATGGGATTACCAACTCCAAATATTTTTGCTGGTGGCGAAAACATGCATGGACGCTATGAATATGTTGCTGTGGAATCAATGGAAAAAGCAACACAAGTAATTATCGAAATCGCTCGTTTAGCAGCGCTATAATTTTTAACAGTAAAAAGAAAGGAGTGAGTTCATGACATTTGATGGTATTTTCACCAAATGGATGATGGACGAAGTGGCGCCTCAATTAGTTGGAGGACGTATTACAAAGATTCATCAACCATTACCATACGATGTACAATTCACCATTCGTGCCAACCGTAAGAACTACTTACTTGTTTGTTCGGCACACCCAATGATGGCTCGTGTACAATTTATTTCTGAGAAACCAGAGAATCCAGAAGTTGCTCCTAACTTTTGTATGATTCTTCGTAAGTATTTAGAAGGATCTATTATCCAATCATTCACTCAAGTAGAAAATGACCGTATTCTACAGTTGGACGTTTCAACGCGTGATGAACTTGGGGATAAGGCTGGATATCGTTTCACAATCGAGATTATGGGACGACATAGTAATTTGTTTTTAGTCAATCAAGAAGATAACACGATTATCGATTGTGTGAAACGTGTCTCTCTTGGTCAAAACAGTTATCGCACCTTACAACCAGGTGCAAGCTATGTGATGCCACCTCAAACGCAGAAGAAGAATCCTTTTGACTATTCGCTATTTGAATTAGACAGTTTACTTCATCCATTTATTGGAGAACCAGGAGAGAGAACATTAATGAATGTCTTTCAAGGGATTAGTAAGCAATCCGCTCATGAAATTGTGGAACGTAGTGAAAGAGAGGGTCAAAGCTTAGCAGAAGCCTTACATCACTATCTCGAAGAAGGCAATACGGCAATTCAGCCTACACTTACAAAGGCAGAGGATGGGAAGACGTACTTCTTACCATTTCCATATTTAAGTAAGACGGGTGAATCCCAAAGCTTTGAGAGTCTATCTGAATTACTAAGTGCATACTATGTACAGAAGATTCAAGAAGAGAAGATTCAGCAATTAGCAGGACACCTATTGCAAATGTTGAAATCTGAACTTCGAAAGAACCGTGAGAAGATGGTAAAACTCGATGAAGATTTAGCCAGAACTGAAAATGCAGATCATTATCGTGTTTACGGTGATTTAATTAATACGTATCAACACCAAATTGAAAAAGGTGAAAGTAGTGTAACGGTTCAAAACTTCTATCAAGACTATGAAGAAGTGACGATTCCGTTAAATCCATTATTAACAGCTTCTCAAAATGCGCAAGCGTATTTTAAAAAGTATCAAAAACTAAGAAATGCAGTCGCTCATATTCACGAGCAACAAGAAGCAACGAAAAATGAAATGGACTACCTCGAAAGTGTTATTTACCAAATCGAAGAAGCGGATGTATTTAACTTAGAAGCCATCCGTGAAGAACTTGTTGAGAGTGGCTACTTAAAACGTTCTGCTTTAAAAAAAGGTATTAAGAAACAAGGTGGCGCGAAACCGCATGTGTTTTATGCAACAGATGGCACACGAATCTTGGTTGGACGAAACAACTTACAAAACGATCAATTAACTCTACGCCAAGCGAAGAAAGAATACTTATGGCTTCATGCGCAAAATATTCCAGGTTCTCACGTGATTATTGAATCAAGTGATCCAGCGGAAGAAACGATTGGTGAAGGCGCGATGCTTGCTGCATACTACTCGAAATATCGTCTTTCTGGAACAGTTCCAGTGGATTATGTTCAAGTTTCAAAAATTCGTAAACCAAACGGTGCCAAACCAGGTTTTGTAGTCTACGAAGGTCAGCAAAACACGTATATTACGCCAGATCCAATAAAGGTTGAAGCGTTAAGAAATAATAAACCGAAATAGAGGGATATTATGAAAATTATTGTGACAGGATTTGACCCTTTCGGAGGGGAAATAATTAATCCATCGATTGAATGTGTGAAGGCTCTCCCAGAAATTGAAGGAGTAGAACTCATTCGTTTAGAATTACCGACTGTATTCAAAGAATCAGCAAAGCGTTTGAATGAAGTCATTAATGATGTCAAACCAGACGCAGTATTGAGCGTTGGTCAAGCAGGGGGAAGAACTGGTATTACAATGGAACGTATTGCAATTAATGTCGATGATGCGAGAATTCCAGACAATAGCTGTCAACAACCAATTGATGAAGTTATTCAACTTGATGGTGAAGCTGCGTACTTTACAACTTTACCAATCAAACGAATTGTAAAAGCGATTCGTGAAGCGGGAATTCCGGTGGAAGTTTCCAATTCTGCTGGGACATTTGTATGTAATCACATCATGTATCAAGCGTTATTTGCTGCAACAAAGGCCGATAAGCCTTTTAAAGCAGGATTTATGCATATTCCGTTTATTCCAGAGCAAACGACGGATAAACCGTCTCTACCGCTTGAAGAGAGCACAAAAGCTTTACAAATCGCGATTGAGACAATTCGTGATTATTTAAATGATGAAGATATTAAGGTTCAAGAAGGAGCCATTTTTTAGAAAGGAGGGATTTGAATAATGTCTACAAAAGCAGCATATATTCATATCCCTTTTTGTTCGCATATTTGTTATTACTGCGATTTTAATAAAGTCTTTATTGAAGGACAACCAGTCGATGAGTATATTGAATTATTGATTCGTGAAATGGAACTCACTGGAAGAAAATATAAAATCGCTCCACTGGAAACATTATATGTGGGTGGAGGGACACCGTCTTCATTAACTCCGCAACAAATGGAGCAATTGTTAGATGGAATTCATCAACATTTACCACTACAAAATGGTGCAGAGTTCACAATGGAACTGAACCCAGATGACGGTACACCTGAATTACTCTCTGTGATGAAGGAAGGCGGCGTGAATCGTCTCAGCATGGGAGTCCAAACCTTCAATAACGATTTACTGAAAGCCATTGGTCGTAAGCATACAAAAGAAACGGCAATTCGTACTATCGAGAACGCAAGACAAGTCGGATTTGAGAATATGAGTATCGACTTGATTTTTAGGCTTCCAAAACAGACAATTTCAGATTTTGAAGAGAGTTTAAAAATGGCGATGACTCTAGACCTGCCTCATTATTCCATTTACTCATTAATTCTTGAACAAAAGACGGTATTCTACAATTTGATGAGACAAGGGAAACTTCCATTGCCGAGTCAAGATGAAGAGGCTGATATGTTTGAACTGGCGATGAAGACGATGGAGGATTTCGGTCGTCATCATTATGAGATTAGTAATTATGCACTTCCTGGATATGAATCAAGACATAATCTCCATTACTGGAAGGCGGATGAGTACTTTGCTTTTGGTGCGGGTGCTCATGGGTATGTGAATGGAGTTCGTTACCAAAATAATGGACCTATTCAACATTATCTGACTCCGTTAAGAGATGAAAAATTGCCTATTTTTTCAGAGATTTTGTTAACAAAAAAACAAATGATTGAGGAATTTATGTTCTTAGGGTTAAGAAAGTTTTCAGGTGTTTCAAAGAAGGAATTTATGGAAAGATTTGGAAATTCTATGGATGAAATCTACGGAGAAGTTATTCAAGAACTAATTGAAGAGGAATTGCTCACAACTACTTCTGATGGGTACGTTCTAACTCACCAAGGGAAGTTTCTTGGAAATAACGTTTTCCAATCGTTTTTGATTGATGAAAATAAAAATGAAATTTTTTGAAAACAGGGGATATTGTTAAACATTTCTTAAAGAATGTGGTATCATATCTTATGGCATTTTAAATGCAAAAAAAATAAAACAAAAGAAAAGGGGATATCTATCCAATGGAAAATATCGTTAAGATCTTAACAGCACCAACATTTGTGTCTGCTATCTTCTCAACAATTTCAATTATCTTAGTGGGTTACATCATCCGTAAGAAAAATATTGTTGATGCAAACAGTGGTAAAGTCTTATCTAACGTTTTACTTTCAGTTGCGATTCCTGCGTTAGCGTTCAAAGCCTTCATGGTTGACATTAACGACAAGACATTCACAACTGGTTTAAACGTATTTATTTTTGGTTTTATCGCTTATGTCATTTTAATTCTTTTAGGAGAATTATTCTTTATTAAGGAGAAAGGTGACCGTAAAACTACTTTATCAGTATTAACAACTTTCGGTTCTACAACTTTCTTCGGTATTCCAATCATTAACGGATTGTTAGGAGCGACTGGTACTTTATACGCGAACATCTTTAACCTAGCTTACCGTGTATTCTTATACTCTTACGGTTTAATTCGTATGAGCGGATTAAAATTCGAGAAGAAAAACTTAAAAATGATTTTCGGTAACATCATCGTTATCGCAACATTTGCAGGATTATTAATCTGGATTTTCCAAGCTTCATTACCACAAGTTGCTGTACAAGTAAAAGTTGGTGAAGAAACTAAAGAAGTTATGTACGCTTTCTTACGTATCGATAAGACAGCTCCATGGTTATTCAAAGCTATTACTTACTTAGCTGACTTAAGCTCACCACTTGCATGGTTAGCAATCGGTATCACTTTAGGAAACATTTCTTTAGGTGAAGCCGTTAAAGATAAGATGGTTTGGTACTACAGCGTTGTTAAATTAATCTTAGTTCCTGCAGTATTCGTTGCAGTGATCTTCGCAGTTAGCCCATTCTTACCAATGGCTCCTGAAGCTTCAAAAGGTATTCTTATTATGTTAGCTACACCACCAGCAACAGTTGCAGTGGCTTACGCTATCAAATACGATAAAGAAGCAGCACTTGCAAGTAATGCTTCATTATTAGGAACTGTATTAGCAGTATTCGCAATCGTCTTCTGGATTGTTGTTGGATCTGTTATTTTCCCAGGAGTAGGTTAAACCAAAAAAAGTAGATCGAATTTCGGTCTACTTTTCAATTTATATAAAATGGAGGATTTAAAATGAAAGTTTTAGCATATGGTGTTCGTGAAGTTGAATTACCAATTTTCGAACAAGTAAACGAAAAATTTGGATACGAATTAACTTGTATTCCAGAATACTTAAATTCTGAAGAAACTGCTCGCAAAGCAGAAGGTTTCAAAGCTGTTATCTTACGTGGTAACTGCTGGGCGAACAAAGAAACTTTAGATATCTACAAAGAATTAGGAGTAGAGTACGTATTAACTCGTACTGTTGGTGTAAACCACATCGATGCTGAATACGCAAAATCATTAGGAATGAAATTAGGGTACGTTCCTTTCTATTCTCCAAACGCAATTAGTGAATTAGCTGTAACATTAGCAATGACATTATTACGTAACGTTGCATATACTGCAGCAAAAACAAGCCAACAAGATTTCACTGTAGACACTCAAATGTTTGCTAAAGAAATCCGTAACTGTACTGTTGGGGTTGTTGGTATCGGACGTATCGGTTTAACAACTGCGACATTATTCAAAGGTTTAGGCGCTAACGTATTAGCTTACGATGCTTTCCCTAAAGAAGGCGTTGACCACATCTGTACTCAAGTACCTTTAGATGAGTTATTAGCGAAATCAGACGTGATTTCAATTCACGCTCCATACATTCCTGCTAACGGAAAAGTAATCACTAAAGACTTCATCAGCAAAATGAAACCAGGTGCTATCTTAGTAAACACTGCTCGTGGTGAATTACAAGATATCGATGCAATTATCGAAGCTTTAGAATCTGGTCACTTACGTGGTGTTGGTTTAGACGTATTAGAAGGAGAAAGCGAAGTGTTCTTCAAAGACTTACGTGGTCAAGAAATCGCAAATCCTGCTATCCGCAAATTAGTTGAAATGTACCCACGTGTATTATTAACACCTCATATGGGTAGTTACACTGATGAAGCAGTATTAAACATGGTTGAAACAAGTTTTGAAAACTTAAAAGAATATGTTGAAACTGGTTCATGTAAAAATGACATTCAATGCTAATTGAAAGCAAACGAAAAACATCTCTTAGAGCAATCTAAGAGATGTTTTTTGCGTATCATTATAAATATTTGAAAACGGCTAGGAACATAAAAATTGCTCCAGCTAGTACAAAGAGATGCCAAACGACATGATAGAAATTATGATATTTACGCTTGTAGAAAATTGTTCCTAGTGAGTAACTTAATCCACCAAGGAAGAGGTATAAAATGCCTCCCCAGCCCATGCTTTCATATAAAGGTTTCAATGTGAAAATGGATACCCAGCCCATTGCTAAATAAAGAAAAACAGATATTTTTGAGAACTTCTCTAAGAAGAAGGCTTCAATGATGACGCCCCCAATCGCGAAGACCCAGATAGCAATACAGAAGATTAATCCTTGTTGGCCTCCAATTCCAATTAAGCAAAACGGAGTGTAGGTGCCCGCAATCAAGAGATAGATGGACGAGTGGTCAATTCTCTGGAATACCTTAGCCGCTTTTGTGAACTTAAAGCTGTGATAGAGTGTAGAAGCTAAAAATAAAAGAATTAGCGATGCACCATAGACGCTAAAAGCGATAATTTGAGTAGTATTATTAACCGCTACGGCTTTCATTAAAAGTAATACAAGAGCAGTAATCGCAAGAGCGACACCGATACCATGCGTTACGGCATTTAACACTTCACCAATAATTTCAGATTTTATGGATTGAGCTTTTCGTTCTTTTCTTAAAGTAGATGCTTTCATCGCAACACACTCCTTTCGATAACTCTCATTATAGAAGGCAAAACATCTTTTGTCAAACAGACTTTCTAGGACTTTTTTTGTGAAATTGACGTACGTTCGTTGTTAAGAAAGGCTTAAATAGGCGGTTTTAAGTTTCCATTACTTGTGTTTTATAGTAGAATAGTACATATATCAATAACGGGGTTTCCCACAAAAGGAGAATAAAAAATGAGTGTTCATATTAATGCTAAAAAAGGCCAAGTTGCTGAATCAGTTTTAATGCCAGGAGATCCATTACGTGCAAAATTTATTGCTGAACATTATTTAACAGAAGTAGAACAATACAATGCAGTCCGTAACATGTTTGGTTACACTGGTTTGTATAAAGGTCAACGTGTATCTGTTCAAGGTAGTGGGATGGGGATTCCATCTATTATGATTTATGCCAATGAATTATTCACTGAATTTGGCGCAGAACGCATCATCCGTATCGGTTCTGCCGGCGGTATGCAAGAAGATGTTAAAGTTCGTGATATCGTTTTAGCACAAGGAGCTACAACAGATTCATCCATTTTCAACAACATTTTCCAAAACCAAGTAACTTTTGCTCCAATCGCAAGCTTTAACTTATTAGATAAAGCGTATCATTTAGCAAAAGACCGTGGTGTTGGCGTTCACGTAGGGAATGTATTGTCTTCTGACCGTTTCTATAACGCTGAATTAGACAAGAAGAAATTAATGGATTACGGAATGCTATGTGTGGAAATGGAAGCTGCAGGATTATATGCTTTGGCAGCTCAACACAAAAAAGAAGCATTAGCAATTCTTACAATTAGTGACCACCTATTAACAGGTGAAGAAACAACTGCACAAGAACGTGAACAAACATTTAACGATATGATGGAAATCGCGTTAGAAACTGTACGTGCATAAATTTTGAAGTAGAAAGAAGGAACCCGAATGGGAAATAATCCAAAACCTCAAGGCGCTGTTCAAAACGGTCTTGAGTCGAAAAAAGTTTCCGTTTGGATATTATTTTTAGCGGTATTATTAACAGGAGTATTCACTTATTTTGGAACGAGCTATGCTGCTCGAACTTCTCAAAATCAAGTGGCTCAATCTGAAACAAAGAATGATTCAAACAATGTCACTGGAAAATCAAGTGATACTCTTACAAATGACGATTTGGCAAAATTAGAACTTGTATATGATACACTTGTTTCTGGATACGTTGATAAAAACATTAACAAAGATGATATTATCAACGGAGCCTTAAAAGGAATGGCAGAAGCTACAGGTGATCCATATACGAACTATTTAGTAAACGATGAAACTGCTGCGATCGATGAAACGATGACAGGTTCATTTGGAGGAATTGGTGCGGAATTACGTTCTGAAAATAACCGAGTGATTATTAGTAATACTCGTGAAGGAACACCTGCTCAAAAGATTGGTCTTCAAGAAAATGACGCTATTCTTAAAGTGAATGGTGAAGACATGGAAGGTAAGAGCATCTCTTATGTTGTTTCTAAGGTCCGTGGGGAAGTCGGAACAGATGTAACCTTAACAATCCAACGTGGCACACAAGAGCTAGAAGTAAAGATTACTCGCGCTAAAATTGCTATTGAAACGGTTAAAGGAACTGTGGATTCAACCGATGCGACAATCGGTCACGTTCAAATCAACTCATTTGCTAAAAACACTGCAAAAGAAGTTGAAAAAACTGTAACAGATTTACGCGAAAAAGGCGTTAAGAAATTTATCTTCGACGTTCGTTATAATCCTGGTGGTTTGTTAGATCAAGCGATTATGATTGCGAATATGTTCGTTGATGATGGAAAGACTATTCTTAATGTTGAAAATCGTGATGGACAAATCAAGTCATACAACGCTTCTAAAGACTATGGTACGTTCGAGATTACTGAACCATACGTATTACTTGTAAATGAAGGTAGTGCTTCTGCTTCTGAAATTTTGGCCGCAGCCTTGAAAGAGTCTGCAGATGCAAAATTAATCGGTAAGAAGACTTATGGTAAAGGGACCGTTCAATCTGTAATTGAAGTTGGCGATAACGCTGAATTGAAATACACGATAGCAAAATGGTTAACACCTAACAAAACATGGATTCATAAAACAGGTATTGAACCAACGGAAGAAGTCTCAATGCCAGATTATTACAACATCACGATTATCGACACGCGTGAAGTCGTTAAAGAAGGCGCTGTGTCTGACAATGTGAAAACAATTGAAACAATCCTTAAAGGTTTAGGATACGATGTTACTGCAGATGGGTACTTTGATAGTAAAACTACTGAAGCTGTAAAAGAATTCCAAAAATCAAAAGGATTATCTGAAACTGGCGAAGTAGATGAAAAAACTGGTACAGCATTAATGAGTGCGATTCGGGATGCATTGAAAGCAAACGATACTCAATACAAAGCTGCTGTAAAAGCTTTACAATAACAAAGGAGGATGGGAATGTACGAAGATAACCAAGTGGAAAATTCGGCCCTAGCTTCTATCGAAGAGAGATTAAACTCTCGTAAGAATAAAGGGAATGAACCTAAGAAAAAACATCCGATTCTAGAAGAAATTCTAGAAGAAATTCTTAGTTGGATTTGGTCTATTGCTGTTGCAAGTATCATTATGGCGATTCTCTACTTCTTTGTAGGTCGTCCATTTACAGTTAGTGGACAATCGATGTATCCAACCCTTCATAATGGAGATCATATGATTATGTCAAAAATTGGCGGTATTAACCGTTTTGATGTGGTTGTATTGAAAGCTCCAGACGAAGATAAAGAATATATCAAACGCGTCATCGGAATGCCTGGTGATACGGTTGAAGCGAAAAATGGAGTTCTGTATATTAACGGAAAAGAAGTGGAGCAACCATTTATTAACACAAATAACGACAAGAAGACAGTCTTCATCGATGATTTTACATTGAAAGAGTTGACTGGAGAGGACAAGGTTCCTGAAGGTAAATACTTTGTCATGGGAGACAATCGAGGCGTTTCGAAAGATAGTCGAATGATTGGATTTATTGATAAGTCCGCCATTGAAGGAAAAGCCGTATTTACAGTATGGCCGCTTAACCGTATTGGTGGATTGAAAGACTATTCGAATTTATATCAATAGAGAGTAAAGAGGCAGATTTCTGTCTCTTTTTCTTTTGCTTGTAGAATAACTATGATTAGAAAACGATTTCATTATTGTTGACTTTCTATCGAAATATGCGTAAAATAGAAAGGTACATTTTTAAAGGAGGAAGAGTATGGATCAAATTTTTGTGCGTTCATTTGACGCAATGTTAGAGTTAAGACATTTTACGTCAATTATCCTCGCATGTATTTGCGGACTGTTAATTGGATACGAACGAAAAGCCAGAAATAAACAAGCCGGTGTTAAAACCCACGTTATTGTTTGTTTAACTTCCGCATTGATGATGATTATTTCCAAAGAAGCGTTTCTTGATACTCATGACTTTGATTCAACACGTGTCGCAGCACAAATCGTTAGTGGTATTTCCTTCATCGGTGGGGGAATTATCTTCATGCGTGACAAGAAAATTAGTGGACTAACAACAGCAGCTGGTATTTGGGCGACCTCCGGTATCGGTATGGCGATTGGTGGAGGATTATGGTTCTTTGGTCTCGTATGTAGCGTGTTCGTTATGTTGATCCAATGGCTAACACATGATTTTACAAAACAACATCAAATCTACCAAGCAAGCATCAATGGGACGGTAGGTGATATCTCGCTCGTTCATGATATTTATCAATACTGTGATTTAAAACAATATCAAATTGCGAATGTTGATGTAAAAGATATCGGTGGTAAATATGAAATTAACATTCAGATTGAAAATGATAAACAAATTTCGATTGATGATATTGAAGCAACCATCAGGGAGCGACATATTGACTTCAAGATTAAGAAAGTGAAGTTCAAGTCGTCAGAAAACAATCCTCAATAGTAAAGATGAGACTGAAGCAATTCAGTCTCTTTTAATTTAACTAGGTGGATTGCTATTCTATTTCTAAATTGTTAAACTAATGATATATATTGTGTGTAAATTTTACACTTAAGGAGACTTGTATGATGAATAGAGAAGAAGTCGTTGCATTACAACACCAACGTTATGCTACTAAAAAATTTGATCCAACTCGTCGCATTTCTGATGAAGATTGGGCAGCACTTGTGGAAGTAGGTAGATTAGCTCCTTCTTCGCTTGGTTTTGAACCTTGGAAAATGCTTTTATTAAATAACAAAGAAATGAAGCAAGATTTAAAATCAATGGCTTGGGGCGCTGTTTCAATGCTTGATGGTGCTAGTCATTTTGTGATTTATCTAGCTCGTAAAGGCGTGAACTATGAAACTCCTTATATCGAAAAATTAATGCAAGAAGTAAGACATAGAAGTTATGATCCCGATTCTGCTTATGCGCATCGTATTAAGAGTTTCCAAGAAAGTGATGCAAAGCTGAACGATGAACGTTCACTCTTTGACTGGGCAAGTAAACAAACGTATATCCAAATGACAAATATGATGAATGCGGCAGTTCTAATGGGGATGGATTCATGTCCAATCGAAGGATTCGATAAAGATAAAGTAGAAGCTTATTTAGAAGAAAAAGGCGTTTTGGATACATCAGAATTTGGAGTATCTGTTATGTGTGCTTTTGGTTATAGAGACGAAGAGATTAAACCAAAAGTTCGTTGGAATACAGAAAGTATTTACGAAGTAATCGACTAAAATTTTTGCATATAAATGAAATCTCAGTGCAATGACAAGGAATCGTTGTTGTACTGAGATTTTTCGTTATAGGGATGAGGAAGAGAACGGAAAAAAGAATGAAAACATGGTATAATGTTTGATGGTTCAATATGAATGATTTATTAAAGACCAAATAGAAAGGATTCGAAATTTATGGCAACAATCCAATGGTTCCCTGGGCATATGGCCAAAGCGCGCCGGGAAGCAACAGAAAAATTAAAACTAGTCGATGTTGTGATTGAAATGGTGGATGCTCGTATTCCAGAATCAAGTCGCAATCCTATTATCGAAGAAATTAAAGGTCAAAAGAAACAGTTAATTTTATTAAACAAAGTAGATTTGGCAGATCCATCTCAAACAAAACGTTGGAATGATTATTTTACTAGCCAAGGAATTAAAGTTCTTACAACAGAAGCAAAAGACGGAAAAGGGATTAAACTAGTAAAGGCCGCGATTAAAGAATTAATGGCACCGGTCTTTGAAAAGAATCTTGTAAAAGGAATCCGTCCTAGACCGATTCGCTTAATGGTTCTTGGTATTCCAAACGTTGGAAAATCAACTTTTATCAATCGTATGATTAATAAAAACCAAGCGGAAACTGCAAACCGCCCTGGGGTTACAAAGGGACAACGTTGGTTGAAAATCGAAAATGATTTTGAGTTATTAGATACACCAGGAATTCTATGGCCGAAGTTTGAAAGTGAAGAAGTTGGAAATAAGCTAGCGTTAACTGGAGCTATTAAAGATGCGCTCCTTCATATGGATGATATTGCATTATTTGCTCTTAGTCAGTTCAAATTGGATTATCCAGAGTATTTAAAGAAAGCTTATCGATTAACGGATGATGATTTAGAACTCTCAAACGTAGATTTATTAATGTTAATTACAAAGAATTTAGGCTTTAAAGAAGATTATGAAAAGGCAAGTGAACGAATCGTGTTTGATATTCGTTCAGGGAAACTTGGTCGTTATACATTAGACCAAGCGCCTGTGTCGTTAACGGGGGAAGCATAATGGAAAAACGTTCCATCAAAGAAATTAAATTGATTCTTGAAGAAATTCAAACGTTGTCGGATGAGCGTTTAACAGAACTTCGAAGTGACGAGCGTAAAGGAGTTCAAGATTTAATTGCCAAATTCGAACGTCAGTACGCTAAAAAAGCAGTACGTGCTGCTCACTTTGAGGAAATGCAAAGCTTTGAACGTGCAGCTAAACAAAAAGGCTACAAAATGATTGCTGGAATCGATGAAGTGGGTCGCGGTCCACTTGCTGGTCCAGTCGTAGCAGCTGCCGTGATTCTACCTGAAGGAATGGAAGATATCGGTCTGGATGATTCGAAGAAATTAAGTGCTAAGAAGCGTGCTGAAATTTTTGAAATCATTAAAGAACAAGCCATCGCAATTGGTATCGGTATTGTAGATGCTTTTACGATTGATAAGATTAATATATATGAAGCAAGTAAAGTGGCTATGAAGAGAGCGATTGAATTATTGCCAGAACAGCCAGACTACTTATTGATTGATGCAATGAAACTGGATACTGGTATTCCTGAAGAAGGTATTATTAAAGGGGACGCTAAAAGCATCTCTATTGCTGCAGCAAGTATTGTTGCTAAAGAGGTTCGTGACCAAATGATGAAGGATTACGAACAATTGTATCCAGGTTACGGCTTTGCTCAAAATGCCGGTTATGGTACGAAAGCGCATCTTGAAGGTCTTGCAAAATTAGGACCAACACCAATTCACCGCATGACATTTGCTCCAGTGAAAGATTATCAATAAAATCCAAAACAGATCTCTTTCTCGTAAATAGTATTGAAAGACTATTTCGAGAAGGAGTTTTTTTATGATTTGGACAAAACGTAGATTACTGATTGCAGTTGCGATGAGCGATACGCTGACGAGCAAACGATTCTTTGAGCTCTATGAACGGTTGAATGAAGATGTCTCCTTAAACGACACTTTTGTTCTAGGGGATTTAAAATACGCACTGCCAGAAGAAACGAGTCAGTGGATAGAATCAATGGATTGGGATGTTGAAATCAAGAGACTACAGGAAAAAAGAGTGAAGGTATTGACCGTTTTGGACGGTGGTTATCCCCAACGATTAAAAGAAATTTATTTACCTCCTATTGTATTATTTTATAGAGGAAACTTATCACTCATTAATCAGAGAGCAGTAGCTATTGTGGGATCAAGAGATCATTCTAAATATGCTAAAGAATGTATTCATGAGTTAATCCCACCCATCGTTAATGATGGTATTGTAGTTGTCAGTGGATTAGCTCGAGGTGTGGATACATTAGCTCATGAAGAAACCCTCAAGACTAACGGGAATACTATTGCAGTTATTGGAAGTGGATTAGATGTCGTTTATCCACCTGAAAATGCGAATCTTTATGACATGATTGCGAAAAGAGGATTACTCCTTTCTGAATATCCACTAGAGAGTCGACCTTTAAAATTCCATTTTCCATACCGTAATCGCATCATCGCTGGACTAAGTCATGGAGTATGTGTGATCGAAGCGAAAGAGAAAAGTGGAAGCCTCATAACCGCAAACTTAGCATTGAGTGAAAATAGAGAAGTTTTTGCCGTTCCGGGAAACATATTTTCGCCCCATTCAAAGGGAACCAATAGCTTGATTGAAGCAGGAGCGTGTCTTGTTAAAAACGGCGATACCATTTCTAAAAATCTGAAATATTTTCCTTAAAAATACAATCTAACAGTTTAAGAGATTATTTTGTTGCCTTGACAAAAAGAATGTGTTTAGATATGATGACAAAAGATAATTTAAGCAATCTCACTATTCTCGGGCTTTCTTAGCTTGAGAGAACTGTTAGATAGAGTGGATTAGGGAAGGAGCCATTTAATGGTGAAGCAAAATCTAGTAATTGTAGAGTCTCCTACAAAAGCTAAAACCATTGAACGCTATTTAGGGAAAAACTTTAAAGTAGTTGCTAGTAAAGGGCACTTACGTGATTTGCCTAAAAGCAAAATGGGCGTAGATATTGAACATAATTATGAACCTCATTATATTTCAATTCGTGGGAAAGGTGATTTAATCAAATCACTTAAAAAAGAAGCAGCAAAAGCAGATGCTGTCTATCTCGCGAGTGACCCGGATAGAGAAGGAGAAGCTATTTCTTGGCATTTAGCTCATTTATTAGGACTTGATTTAAACGCACCTATTCGTGTGGAATTTAATGAGATTACAAAAGATGCAATTAAAGAAGCGTTCAAGAATCCTAGAAAGATTGATATGGACTTAGTGGACGCGCAACAAGCACGTCGTATTTTAGACCGTCTTGTGGGTTATACTTTATCTCCTATTTTATGGAAAAAAGTGAAAAAGGGACTCAGTGCAGGGCGTGTTCAAAGTATCGCTGTGAAATTAATCATTGATCGCGAGAACGAAATTAAAGCATTCGTTCCAGAAGAATACTGGACTCTTGAAGGACAATTCAAGAAAGAAAAGAAAGCTTTCACGGCTAATTACTATGGAACAACAGCTAAGAAAGCCGCTTTAGAAAAAGAAGCGACTGTAAAATCAGTAATGGCAGAACTTTCTGAGAAGAAACCATTCAAGGTTACTAAAGTGACGAAAAAAGAACGTCGTCGCAATCCTGCAGCACCATTTACAACAAGTAGTTTGCAACAAGATGCGTCAAATCGCTTAAACTTCAGAACTCGTAAAACGATGATGGTTGCCCAACAACTTTATGAAGGGGTATCACTTGGACGTAGTGGTTCTGTCGGTTTAATTACGTATATGCGTACAGACTCAACTCGTATTTCAGCATCTGCTCAAAATGAGGCGTCTGAGTTCATTGAGAAAGAGTTTGGTAAAGAATACTGTCTAGCGACTAAACGCGCTGTAAAGAACGCTGAGGGGGCTCAGGATGCGCACGAAGCCATTCGTCCGTCTTCAGTTCTTCGTACACCAGATTCAATCGCAAGTTATTTAACGAAAGATCAATTGAAATTGTACACATTAATTTGGTCACGATTCGTTGCTAGTCAAATGACAGCCGCCGTTTATGACACTGTACAAGTTGATTTAGAACAAAATAACCATGTGTTTAAAGCGAATGGATCAACTGTCAAGTTTGCTGGATATCAAAAAGTTTATCAAGATAATGCAGATGCGAAAAAAGGAAACGCACTTCCTGAAATGCAAGTTGGGGATGAAGTTCAATTAGCTAAACTAAATCCTGAACAACATTTCACGCAACCACCTGCGCGTTATTCTGAAGCGACTTTAATTAAAACCTTAGAAGAAATCGGCGTTGGTCGTCCATCAACATACGCACCAACAATTGAAACAATCCAAAAACGTTATTACGTTAAACTAGTTTCTAAGCGTTTTGAACCAACAGAACTTGGTTATGTAGTACATCAAATCATTGAACAATATTTCCCAAATATTGTCGATACTCATTTCACTGCTTCAATGGAAGATAATCTCGACCTTGTTGAAGAAGGAAAAGAAGAGTGGGTACAAGTCATCGATAAGTTCTACCAACCATTCAAGGTTGAAGTGGATAAAGCAGAAGTTGAAATCGAGAAAGTTCAAATTAAAGATGAACCAGCTGGATTTAACTGTGAAAAATGTGGACATCCAATGGTCATTAAATTAGGTCGTTTTGGTAAATTCTACGCTTGTAGTAATTTCCCAGAATGTCACCACACTCAAGCAATCGTGAAAGATATCGGTATTACATGCCCAACATGTGGTAAAGGGAAAGTTATCGAACGTAAATCGAAGAAAAACCGTATCTTCTATGGCTGTGATCGTTACCCTGAATGCGAATTTGTATCATGGGATAAACCGATCGGACGTAATTGTCCTAAATGTGACCACTACTTAGTAGAGAAAAAAGGTCGCGGTGGAAAACAAATTGCATGTAGCAATTGCGATTACAAAGAAGCTGTTCAAAAATAAAGATAAAGAGCACTTAGAGAAATCTAGGTGCTCTTTAATTTTGCCCTGAATAATAACAGTGCTTTGATTTATACGCAGTGGTTTATTGACGTTCTTTTCATCACTCATGATTCAAGAACGTCTAATAAACTTTGCGGGCGAAAGACGACGAAGCAGAATATTCTTGCACTGCAAAAATATTCTTTACTTCTGTCTTTCTGCCATCCTGTGGAGTTGAACTCGGACTCACAGGACTGCAAAACTTCACACTGTGAAGTTTTGTTTCCAGAAACGTACGCAGAACGTTTCACGTTCCTTCCGTCGTTTCGGTCCAGTGTTTCAGTCATGAGCGTTCGCCCTCGTATCCTGGTGTAGTTGAGTTCGCCAACGCAGAAATGGCGTGCGTTTCCCGAAATATCCGCACGGTCTTATAGACCGTTTACGGTATTCCGGTCCAACGTTCCATTTCTAAGCGCGATGTCTCACATCCTGTTAAGTTGAGTTCGAAAAGGCATAGGCTCAAGCCTTTCGAGGTTAGTCCGCACGACTGTAAACAGTCCTTTGCGGCTAACCTGCGAACCGTCATCGCCTATGAACGCCTTTTCTCACATCCTGTTTATTAAATTTGTATTAATTGTCGTAATAATTTTGACAATTCGGTTGTAAGAAAGTGCTTTCTGTGATAAAGTTAACGATAGGAGGAAGACGATGAAGAACGAAATGCAAGATTTTTTAACGTATTTAAAAGTTGAACGACGTTATTCGCCAGAGACGATTCATGCGTATGACCGTGATATTCAACATTTTTATGACTATTTGACAGAAGTTCCAATTCATTCTTGGAATGATGTCACAGTCGTTGATGTTCGAATTTATCTTGGTGTATTGCACCGCGAAAACTATAACCGTTCGAGTATTTCTCGTTTTCTTTCGAGTTTACGTTCGTTTTATCATTTTCTTGTCGAAAGAAGCATCGTAGAAACAAATCCTTTTGCGTCTATCAGTTACAAGAAGGGTAAAATGCGTCTGCCTGAATTCTTTTATGAGGATGAAATCGAAAAATTTATTGATTCAATCGATGGAAATCAGTCTTTAGACCAACGTAATAAAGCTCTAGTAGAAGTATTATATGCTACAGGTATGCGTGTAAGTGAGTTAACGAATTTAACTCTTGAGCAATTAGACCTTGAAAATAGCATTATTCTCGTCATTGGTAAAGGTTCTAAAGAACGCTATGTTCCGATTGGTGACTTTGCAAGGACGGCCTTAGAAACGTATCTTGAAGAAGGACGCAAAGACTTGATGGCGAAAGAACGTAAGGACCATTCCTACGTTTTCGTGAATCATTTAGGCGATCCACTGACGACTAATGGGGTTCGTTATATTTTAGAAAAACTCATCCAAGAAAGTGGTCTGACACTTAAAATTCATCCGCATATGCTTAGACACACGTTTGCGACTCATTTGTTAAATAACGGTGCGGATATGAGAACAGTGCAAGAACTTCTAGGACACGTAAGTCTTAGTTCGACTCAAATTTATACACATGTGACAAAAGAAGCTCTTCAACAAAATTACCAATTATATTTTCCAAGGTCTAAAGCTGGGAAGAGTGAATTTGATGCAAGTGCCTTTAATAAGAACAATGGAGGAAAATCATGACTACAATTTGTGCAGTAAAAAAAGATAACCAAGTTGCGATGGCTGGTGACGGCCAAGTAACAATGGGTGAAAAAGTGATTATGAAAGGAACCGCTCGTAAAATCCGTCGTATTTTCGACAATCAAGTACTTGTTGGATTTGCGGGTGGCGTTGCAGATGCTATCACTTTAGAAGAAATGTTTGAAGATAAACTCAAACAATTTAAAGGGAACTTACAACGTGCTGCTATTGAAATGGCAAAACAATGGAGAAGTGACCGTGGTTTACAAAAATTAGAAGCGATGTTAATCGTGATGAATAAAGAACAAGTTCTACTTGTTTCAGGAACGGGTGAAGTCATTGAACCAGACGATGGAATTCTAACAATTGGTTCTGGTGGAAACTTCGCTTTAGCAGCTGCTAGAGGGCTCCTAAGATTTGGAGATTCGAGTTTAACAGCAGAAGATATCGCTCGTGAAAGTTTAAAAATCGCTTCAGAAATTGATATTTTTACAAACGATAATATCATTACTGAAACGTTAGCGTAAGGAAGTGGTTGTATGCAAGCAAATATTAGTAAAACACCAAGAGAAGTGGTGTCCGAATTAGATCAATTTATCGTTGGTCAACACGATGCTAAACGTGCTTTAGCGGTGGCTCTTCGAAATCGTTACCGTCGTTTATTATTAGACGAAGAAATGAAAAAAGAAGTGACACCAAAGAATTTATTGATGATTGGACCTACTGGGGTAGGTAAAACTGAATTAGCTCGTCGTCTTGCGAAATTAGTCGATGCACCATTCGCAAAAGTGGAAGCCACTAAATTTACGGAAGTGGGTTATGTTGGACGTGATGTAGAATCGATGGTTCGTGACTTAGTCGAAAACGCGATTCAAATCGTTACTAAATTAAAACAAGAAGAAGTTAAACCTCAAGCGTTTGATAAAGCCGTTAAGAAATTAGCGAAGGTTTTAAAACCAGGAATCATGAAGAAAGTATCAAATCCGCAACAAGATTCACTTTTTAGTATGTTCCAACAAATGGGAATCCAAAATCCTGGTATTGAACCTGAGATGAAAGAAGAAGTCACTGAAGAGATTGCTCAAAAACGACGCGATATTGAGCAACAATTAAGAGACGGCCTTCTTGATTCTAAAGAAGTGACGATTGAATTAACAGAGAAACCAATGCGTATGGCTGGCTCTGGAAATCAAATGGAACAAATGATGCAAATTCAATCCGTTCTTGACCAAATGACACCGAAGAAGAAAATTAGCCGTACTGTTACGGTGAAAGAGGCGTTAGAATTACTAACAGAGGAAGAAGCTAACAACTTAATTAATCAAGAAGATATGCATGCAGAAGCGTTGAAACTTGCTGAAACTTCTGGAATTATCTTTATCGATGAGATTGATAAGATTGCAGCAAAAGGCCATAACGGTAGTGAGGTTTCTCGCGAAGGGGTTCAACGTGACATCTTACCGATTGTTGAAGGAAGCCAAGTGAATACGAAGTACGGTGTGATTAACACAGACCATATCTTGTTTATCGCATCTGGTGCCTTCCATGTCGCTAAACCAAGTGATTTAATGCCGGAATTACAAGGTCGTTTCCCAATTCGTGTTGAATTACAAGATCTATCTAAAGAAGACTTCGAACGCATCCTAACGGAACCTAAGAATGCATTATTGAAACAATATAAAGCCTTACTAGCAACAGAAAATGTAGAAGTCATCTTTACAAAAGAAGCCGTCTCAAAACTGGCTGAAATTGCTTTTGAAGTGAACAGTACAATGGAAAATATCGGTGCTCGTCGTCTTCATACGATTTTAGAAACAGTACTTGAAGAATTGTTATTTGAAGCGCCATCTATGCAAATGGGAAGCATTCAAATTACAGAACAATATGTTGAAAGTAAACTAAATGCGATTCGTGAGGATCAAGATTTAACGAAATACATTTTATAAAAAAGGAGAATACACTTGTGCGTACAATATTAGCTGATTTACGAAAAATAAACGAGATTGTGCAATACGACAACGTGTGGAGAGACTCAGAAACTGCTGACTTACCATTTAATAAGTTGACTGAAATCTTAGGATCTTTATTAAAAGTCGATTTATATATTGCTTCAATCGATGGGAGAATGCTTGGGATTCATGATGAGTTCCAAGTGAATAACGATCGTATGAAAGAATATAAGGATAGTCGTCAATTTCCAGACTTCTATATGAAAGAATTGACGACCTTAAAATTCACAAAGGAAAATATTCCGGTGACCGATAATTTAACGATTTTCCCGGTTGAATTACACGATAACTTCCAAGAAGCAATGACAACGGTAATTCCAATCTACGCTTCTGGTAAGCAACTGGGATTTGTTGTGATGGGGAAAGAGGGGCAACCTTTCTCTACAGATGATTTAATCTTAGCTGAACATGCTGCAACAGTAATCGGGACAGAAATGCTTCATTGGTATACTCGCAAGATTGAGCAAGAAAAACGTGAACAACAAAATGTCCACCTTGCTCTCAACTCATTATCTTATAGTGAATTAGAGGCTATTAAAGTGATTGTAGGTCTGTTTGATGGAATGGATTTACGATTCACCGCTCTTAAAATCGCTCAAGAATACCATATTACTCGTACAGTAATTGTGAATGCTATCCGTAAGCTTGAATCAGCTGGTATTATCGAAAGCAGAAGTTTAGGTACAAAAGGGACATATATTAAAATTAAGAATGAAAATATTAAGTCTTCACTATTGTCAGAATTAAAACATGCGTAAATCGAGGCGATGATTATGGAAAAAATCTTTATTGAAAATGAGTATTTAAAAGTTGGGATTAAGCTATTTGGAGCTGAACTCACTTCTGTTGTTTCAAAAAAAACAGATACGGAATACATGTATCAACCAGATGGGATTCATTGGAATAAGCAATCCCCGATTCTTTTCCCAAATATTGGAGCGATAAGAGAAAATTCGTTTGTATATGAAGGAAAGACTTATCCTGCTAGAAAGCATGGATTTGCTAGAGATTATGCTTTTCAATTAGAAGAACAAGGAGAAAACTTTGCGGCATTCTTGTTAACAGACAAAATGATTGAAGAGGAATATCCATTTGAGTTTGAACTAAGACTTCAATATTCTTTAGAGAATAATGCATTAAAGATGACTTATAGCGTATCAACGACAAGTCCAGAGTTGTATTTTGCCATTGGTGGACATCCAGCATTTGCAGTTCCTCTTGAGAAAGGTCTTACTTTTGAAGATTATCATATTCAATTAGAGAGTGAGGCTCCTATTTCAAAATTGGAGCTAGAAATTCCTTATCTAGCATCTTTAGAGGGTGTTCCTTTTACCGAAGGAGACTTTGCATTGCATCATGATTTATTTACAAATGATGTATTGTTATTTAAATCAAAAGACCCTAAGTTTAAAGGGAAATTGTATTCTCCTAAAGGACAAAGAAGTGTAACGGTTCATTTAAACGGAATCGAAGCAGTTGGAGTTTGGACAATGGCAGACGATTCACCGTTTATTTGTTTTGAACCATGGGATGGTTATCCAGACTTAGCAAGTGAGACTACATTAAACCTCAAAGAAAAGAAAAATATTCTCCGAATCACTAAAGATACACCGTATCAATCATGTGCGACATTTGTATTTGAATAAAAAGAAAAGACACTAAGATTTACTTAGTGTCTTTATTTTTCTTATCCCAAGGCATTGGGACTTTGTTTTCAGTACCATTTAAAATTCGTTGAATGTTGGCTCTATGACGATAAATGATGAAGATATCAATTGCAAGTGCGAATGCTGTTAGCACCCAATCGTTGAAGAGTAGTGATAATAGAACACCTATAGAGATGGTCACCATAGCAGTCAAACTAACCATACGAGTGATTGCAAGCAACACTAGGAAAATAATCAATCCATATAATAATAAGAGTGGTTGATAGGCTAAAATCATTCCTGCAAAAGTCGCAACTGCTTTTCCACCTTTGAATGAAGCAAAGAGAGGGAAAGTGTGACCGATCACTGCAAAAGATGCAATCCAAAGCGGTGAAATACTTGGTTGTTTAAAGATAGTCATTGCAAGAATTGTTGCTAGAGATCCTTTGAACACATCACAAAATAACACAACTGAACCTGCTTTTGGACCAAGAACGCGGAACGCATTTGTAGATCCTAAATTCCCGCTACCAAATTCGCGGATATCTTTTTGAAAGAATGTTTGTCCAATCCATAATCCAGATGGAATAGACCCGAGTAGGTACGCTACAAGAGCACCTATAATAAAAGTAAATGACATAAGTCTATTTCTCCTTAAAACAGTCTAGTGACAGTTTAACATAAAAGGTGCTGTCTATACAACGGATGAGAAAGGTTAATTTAGCGCCATTTCTAAGGAGAAATCTTGCGAAAATCGCGAAAAACAAGTATTATAGATAAGATGACAAAAAAAGGAGCGTATTAAATGAGCAAAGTAACGAATCAATATAATGATGATGCGATTCAAGTTTTAGAAGGCCTTGAAGCTGTTCGTAAACGTCCAGGGATGTATATTGGATCAACGGATCACCGTGGACTTCATCATTTAGCTTACGAGATTGTGGATAACGCAGTCGACGAAGCTTTATCAGGTTATGCAACAAAAATTGAAGTTACAATTCATAAGGACCAATCGCTTACTGTAAAAGATAATGGTCGTGGAATGCCTACTGGGAAACACGCTTCTGGAATTCCAACGATTCAAGTTATTTTTACGGTACTGCATGCCGGTGGTAAATTCGGTCAGGGTGGATATAAGACATCAGGTGGTCTCCACGGTGTCGGGGCGTCTGTTGTTAACGCGTTATCAGATTGGTTAACAGTAGAAGTGTTACGTGACGGTACTTTATACAAACAATCGTTCAAAAACGGTGGTGAACCTGTAGGAACGGTTAAGAAAGAGAAAACAAGCCGACGTGGTTCTGGGACTTCAGTAACTTTCTTACCAAGTGATAAGACTTTCTCTACGACGAACTGGTCTTATGAGACATTAGCGGAACGTTTAAGAGAATCTGCCTTCTTACTAAAAGGTCTTACAATTGTATTGACTGATGAACGTACTGGCGAATCAGAAATTTTCCATTATGAAGAAGGGATTCGCGATTTTATCCAATATTTAAATGAAGAAAAAGATACATTATCTCCTGTAGTTGACTTTGACAGCACAGTGGATGGTGTAGAAACAGAATTTGCATTCCAATATAACGACGGCTATTCAGAAACGATTTTATCTTTCGTTAACAACGTTCGTACAAAAGACGGTGGTACTCATGAAGTGGGAATGAAGAGTGCCTTAACGAAAGCATTTAACGAATATGCACGTAAAGTTGGTCTTTTAAAAGATAAAGATAAAAACCTTGAAGGTAGCGATGTCCGTGAAGGATTAACTGCGATTATTTCGCTGCGTATTCCTGAAGAAATCCTACAATTCGAAGGACAAACAAAAGATAAATTAGGAACGCCTGCTGCACGTGGGATTGTTGATAATACGATTTCTGAGCAATTAGGATTCTTCTTAACAGAGAATGGTGAAATTGCGCAAGAGTTAATTCGTAAAGCGATTAAAGCACGTGAAGCGCGTGAGGCGAGTCGTAAGGCCCGTGAAGAGAGCCGTAATGGTAAGAAGGGCAAGAAGAAAGAAACGCTACTTTCTGGTAAATTAACGCCTGCTCAAAGTAAGAACCCTAAGAAGAACGAACTTTACTTAGTAGAGGGGGACTCTGCCGGTGGTTCTGCTAAACAAGGTCGTGACCGTAAGTTCCAAGCGATTCTTCCATTGCGTGGTAAAGTAATCAATACTGAAAAAGCATCGATTTCAGATATTCTGAAGAATGAAGAAATCAATACAATTATTTATACGATTGGTGCTGGTGTTGGTAGTGACTTCAAGATTGAAGACTGTAACTATGACAAGATTGTCATTATGACCGATGCGGATACCGATGGCGCCCACATTCAAGTTTTACTATTAACATTCTTCTACCGCTATATGAAACCATTGATTGAAGCAGGCAAAGTATATCTTGCATTACCACCTTTATATAAGATTTCTAAAGGGACAGGTAAGAAACAAGTCGTTGAGTATGCGTGGACAGAAAAAGAACTTGATGAGAAGACTAAATTAGTCGGAAAAGGTTACTTATTACAACGCTATAAAGGTCTTGGGGAAATGAACGCTGACCAATTATGGGATACGACCATGAATCCAGAGACTAGAACGTTAATTCGTGTAGTAATTGACGATAAAGCACAAGCAGAACGTCGTGTAAGTACATTGATGGGGAACAAAGTAGAACCTCGTCGTAAGTGGATTGAACGTCATGTTGAGTTTGGTCTAGAAGAAGATAAGAGTATTTTAGAATCAGACGTAAATGCCATTAGCACAACCGCTAGTCCGAAAAAAGAAGAAAAGAAACCATCAGTTAAGAAAAAAGAAGCAACAATTGATCATGTAGAACAATTGTCGTTACTAGGAGAGGAGGAATAGTATGAGTCAAATTCAAGATATTCAAGAATTGAATCTGGAAGATGTAATGGGCGACCGATTTGGACGTTATTCAAAATACATTATCCAAGACCGTGCTCTTCCTGATATCCGTGATGGTTTAAAACCAGTACAACGTCGTATTTTATATGCGATGTCTATCGATGGAAATACTAGCGATAAACAATTCCGTAAATCGGCTAAAACTGTCGGTAACGTAATCGGTAATTTCCACCCACACGGTGACTCTTCAGTATATGAAGCGATGGTTCGTATGAGTCAAGATTGGAAGCTTCGTGATGTGATAATTGAAATGCACGGGAATAATGGTAGTATGGACGGAGACCCTGCTGCTGCGATGCGTTATACGGAAGCCCGTCTTTCTAAAATTTCAGAAGAATTACTCCGTGATTTAGATAAACAGACCGTTGAATTCGTATTAAACTTCGATGATACAGAAGAAGAACCAACTGTACTTCCTGCTCGTTATCCTAACCTCCTTGTAAATGGAGCTACTGGGATTTCAGCCGGTTATGCTACAGAAATTCCAACGCATAACTTAGGAGAAGTGATTGACGCAACCATTCATGCAATTGACCATCCTAAAGCGACTGTGAAAGAATTAATGCAATTTGTGAAAGGTCCGGATTTCCCGACAGGAGGAATTATCCAGGGGATTGAGGAATTGGAACAAGCGTATGAAACCGGACGCGGTAAAGTGGTTATTCGTTCGAAAACGAAGATTGAACCAATTAAAGGCGGTAAAACACAAATAATCATTTCTGAAATTCCATATGAAGTAAACAAAGCTTTATTAGTGAAGAAGATTGATGAAATTCGCTTGAATAAGAAGATTGACGGTATTGCTGAAGTAAGGGACGAATCTGACCGTACAGGGCTTCAAATCGTTGTTGAATTGAAGAAAGAGGCCAATGCAGAAGGCATTCTAAACTACTTATTGAAGAATACAGATTTACAAGTCAACTATAACTTCAATATGGTGGCTATTGATGAACGCCGTCCAGTACAAGTAGGCTTAAAAACAATTCTAACTTCATATATTAACTTCCAAAAAGAAGTGATTACAAGACGTACACAGTATGATTTGAAGAAAGCTCAAGATCGGTTGCATATCGTAGACGGTTTGATGAAGGCTTTATCGATTTTAGACGAAGTGATTGCGTTAATCCGTAATAGTAAAGATAAGAAACACGCTAAAGAACGTTTAGTGGAGACATACGACTTTACAATGATTCAAGCAGAAGCGATTGTAAGTTTACAATTATATCGTTTAACAAATACAGATATTACAATCCTTCAAAATGAGAAGCTTGATTTGAATGAGCAAATCGCAACTTTCTTAAGTATCTTAAAATCTGAAAAAACACTTCTTCAAGTAATGAAGAGTGAATTGCGAGATTTGAAGAAGAAATATGCAACTCCTCGTTTAACGCAAATTCAAGCGGAAATTGAAGAGATTAAGATTGAAACTGAAGTATTAGTTACTGAAGAAGAAGTTTATGTGGTTGCTACTAAACAAGGGTACTACAAACGTGTTAGCCCACGTTCGTTTGCTTCAAGCGCTCCAGAAGAAAACGGAATGCGTGAAGGGGATGAAGTAATCCTTTGCCAAAAAGCTTCGACACTAGATAACCTCATTCTATTTACTTCGAAAGGAAATTACTTACACTTACCAGTGCATGAAATTCCAGAAGCGAAATGGAAAGATGTTGGAAACCACTTAAGTCAATCGATTTCGCTAGCAAGTAATGAAGTGATTATTTCAGGATTTGTGAAAGCAAAAGATAGCGACGAGACTTATAAAGATTGGACGGTTGTCTTCTTTACAAAAGAGGGCTTAGTGAAACAAACACTATTCAATGAGTTTACAACGTACCGAGGATACAAGACTCGTACAAGTAACGCGATGAAACTTAAGACAACGACTGACGAAGTAGTGAAAGTGGTTGTCACAAATCCAGAAGGACTTGAAGTATTTATCGTAACGCACTGCGGATTTGGCTTACGCTATGAATTAAGCGAAATCCCAGTAGTTGGTACAGTAGCCAGCGGTGTGAAAGCAATCAACCTTCGTAAAGAAGATTTTGTTGCTGGAGCGATGGTTTACTCATTAGAACATAAAGTTGTTTCTGCATTCCTTACAACACAGCGTGGTGCTGTGAAACGATTCAATGTATTAGAAATCTCAATGCTCACACGTGCAAAACGTGGACTCATGGTTTTACGTGAATTGAAGACAAAACCACATCGTGTCGTATTCTTAGATGGAGAAATCACTTCAACTAGCGAATACACGATTGTTGCTGGAAACGGCGAAACAAAAGTTGTTAGACCAATGGACTTAACGCTTGTGGATCGCACAAGTAATGGTTCGGCGCTTTTAGGAGATACTGACCAAGAAGTGAAAGCTGTTTTAGCAAACTTTGATTACAGTTCATTAACACAACAATAAAAAGAGATAGAAAAGGACTTCCAAATGATTTTGGAAGTCCTTTTTGATTAGAAATTAATTTCAGTTGAATATTGAGAAGCTGCGTTCCAGAGAAGATACTCGGTTACACCGGCTTCTTTTAGAGCTTGAATCTCTTCACTAATGACATCAGCAGTATAAAGCTGATAATTTCCTTCGCCAAGGAAGTCTGCCGTGAAGGCCTGAATCCAAGGTCTTGAGATAGGAGAAGGGTTTAATGTCTTCACATATCCTTTTTCAATCACCATATAACGTTTCACGATTTCGTAAGGATCTTTATCAGGGTCTTTTACATCAAGCGCGTAATTAACCCAGTGACTTGGGAAAATCATCGGAGAGATCACATCTACTTTATCCGCGATGTTAACAAATTTTTGCCCAATACCACCGATTTTTGATTCAGTAATCGCATGCGCTAAAATATCCGCTGATAGATGAACACCATATGGTTGTAATTTTTCACGAATGAACGCTACAAAGTCTGTGATAGCAGCGATTCGAGCTTCATCATCGTTTTTAATATGAGCGTAATCACCTTTATCAAATACTAAGTCATCAGATACTGTCTCGAATCCAAGAGGGAAACGAACGTAGTCTAACTGAATATCTTTAAATCCTGCCTTAGCAGCACCAATAGCGATTTCAGCAATATATTCCCAGTTTTCTTTTAGGAATGGATTTAAGAATGTTTCACCGTCATCCGTATACCACAATTGGCCTAATGCGTTTCTGAATGAACGCTCAGGGTTTTCCTTTGGAACATAACGGTCTCCAAAACATACAATACGAGCAATTGGATAGATTTGTTCTTGCTCGAGTCGTTTCAGAAGAGCAGTTGTGTCAGGCACTTCATTAACGGTATGTTTTTTTACTAATGGATTATCTGTATCAAGAGGCATGGTAATTTGTCCATAACCATCACGAACATCGATAACTAATGAGTTAATTGGAGTAGACTTCACGAATTGAATCATATTTTCCAAGTCTTGTCCTTTGGCACGGAACGCTTGTAAATAAACTCCTTTAACTCCGTCTGCAGGGTATGAAATCGAAATTCCTGAATCATAAATATGCTCCTGCGGAATATTTGAAGGCATCCGTAATAAACTATTGGTTCTTAAATTCAACTTACTATCAGCAGCATCTTGTGCGTTTGCAATCGGATAGAAAGCGAGTAGAGAACTAACTGAAGCTACAGCGAGCGCGCTTGTTAATAAAGTCTTTTTCTTCATAATGATTACTCACCCTTTCCGTTGTTCGCCAAACGAGCTTTTAGAATTCGAATTGGACGATCTAACTCACTGATAGGAGAATTAATCTCTTCGATAATTTGTTGACGCTCGTTAGCAGAGTTGTTCACTTCAATGATGAGTGATCTCAATTCATCGTTTGTTTGTTTTCCGCCAGAGATGCTAACGAAGAACTCAGCTTCTTTTTCTAATTGTTTTTGAGACATTTCAGAGTAGTTCTTTAAATGATTAACAATCGATTGAAGATTTGATACTACAATTTGAATTTCTGCTGAAGGGAGGTTCTTATCCTTCAAGTTACTTAGTCTAGTCGCATCATCTGATAAAACTTTGAGCGATTTTTGCATAGACTTCAACAATTGCTGACGTTCTTGAATATTGGTGAATACTTTACCCGTTTTCTTAGCGTAAGTAGTCATCGTGTAATCTTCTTGGATATCCGCTTCCCAATCTGATTGTAACGAATTTTCTAACGCTTGAATGTCATTTAATTGTTGAACGACAACAGGTAAGGTATCTTGTACTTCTTGAACAGTAGATTCGGCACTTTTCTTTGTATTACCGCAAGCTCCTAAAAATAAGAACCCAGCGCTAATCAAGAATACCTTGGCTGCGATTTTTTTCATAATACACTCCTTTTACAGTAATGCGTTTTCTTGTTGATATTATACGTGTATTTTGATGATTTTTCAATCTTTTGGTTGATTTTTAGGACTTTCTCCCCATTTTCAGTTAAATTTTACCCGTTTTTACCCCTTGAGTGGAAAAAAGTGTTTCATTTTAACCAGATTTTCAGTTCGTTGACTATAAGTTGACTTCTTTGTACAATACTATTATTGAAAAGAAATGGAGAAGTGACATGTTTTTATATTTAATTTTAAGTGCTGTATTAATTATTGCAGATCAATTAGTGAAATTATGGATTGTAAATAATTTTAACTTACATGATGGGATGGAATTCATTAATGGGTTAGTCAGTATTTTATACGTTCGAAACACTGGGGCAGCATGGGGGATGTTTGAAGGGAAGATGTTTTTCTTCTACGCAATCACCGCTGTAGCTGTGGGGACACTTTTATACTTAATGTTTAAAGAAAAAGGGAAATCTAAATTATTATTAACAGCTTATGCTTTTATTCTTGCAGGTGCTGTAGGAAACTTTATTGATCGCATTCGTTTGGGTTATGTAGTGGATATGTTTAAATTTGAATTTATCGACTTCCCAATTTTTAACGTTGCTGATATTTGTTTAACTTTCGGGGTAATTATCTTATTCTATTATGTTATTTTTAAAGAACAATCAAAATAGGAGAGCGTTATGACATCAGTATTTAAAGAATTAACACTTGATTTAGAAAAAACTGAACGATTAGATAAAGTCTTAACTGCCACGCTTGGTATTAGTAGAAGTACAATTCAAAGCTGGTTAAAAGCTGGACTTGTATCTGTTAATGGTGAAGTGGTGAAATCCAATTATAAAGCTCAAAATGGAGACGTAGTGACAATTCTTCAAAAAGAGGAAGAAGCTATTACCATTCAGCCTGAAGATATTCCTCTAGATATCGTTTATGAAGATGATTCATTAATTGTAGTGAATAAACCAAGTGGAATGGTTGTTCATCCGTCAAAAGGACACTATAGCGGAACTCTCGTAAACGCTTTGTTATATCATTCAAATAGTTTATCAGATAGCACGAGTGAAGAAATTTATCGTCCAGGTCTTGTTCACCGAATTGATAAGGATACAAGTGGTCTATTAGTGATCGCAAAGAATAATGACGTTCATCAAAAGTTAGCACAGCAGATTAGTGAGAATAAAATGAACCGTGAGTACATCGCTATTGTTGATGGTCATTTTTCCCACGAAACAGGTGTAATTGATGCTCCATTATCTCGTCATCAAACGAACCGTTTAAAACGAGTAGTAGAAAAGGGCGGAAAGAATGCTGTTACGCATTTTGAAGTGCTAGATGCATTTTCTGATTATTCGCTAGTGTCTTGTCGTTTAGAAACAGGTCGTACTCATCAAATTAGAGCGCATATGGAGTTTATTAAACATCCGATTGTAAATGATCCTTTGTATCATCCGAAAGGTAAACACGCAACTGAATTTGGTCAATTTTTACACGCGAGAACACTTAGCTTTACACATCCAGTGACTGGAGAAACGTTAAACTTCCACGTGGAACCGCCAAAAGAGTTTGAGGATTTTATCCAATTGCATAAAGGACGTTTTTCATAGTAGAGGAGACGACAATGAAAGAAGTTAGAATTATGGACGAAGGCGCCATCAGCAGAGCATTAACTAGAATCTCATATGAAATTATCGAGCAACAAAAAGATGTTTCGAACTTAGTTATCATTGGAATTAAAACTAGAGGAATTACTTTAGCAAAACGCATTGCTGAAAAGATTTCGGCTCTTGAAAAGAAAAAAGTTCCAGTTGGTGAAGTGGATATCACATTATATCGTGACGACAGACATGATAGTGAAGAGACTTACGCCCCGGTTTTAAATGGAACGCATATTCCATTCGACATTAAAGGGAAGCAAGTCGTTCTCGTAGATGATGTATTATTCACGGGAAGAACTGTCAGAGCAGCTCTTGATGCAATTATGGATGTAGATAGACCAAAAAGAATTAGTTTAGCGATTCTAATTGATAGAGGACACCGAGAGTTACCAATCCGTCCTGATTTTATTGGTAAGAATGTACCAACTTCTTTAGATGAAGTGATTCATGTTCGATTAACAGAAGATGATCATATAGAAGAAGTGATTATTGAAAAATAGTTTATACGATACCTTCTCATTCAATGAGAGGGTATTTTTATTTTAGGAATTAAAATGATCAAATCACATATTTTAGTCGTTTTAAAAACGTAAAAATACGAATTCTTCCTATATAAATAACTATATTACCAATTTCCAAACGTTCGTAAAGTAAACGCAAACAATCATAAAACTGATTATTCGATTACTTGTTTGTAAACGGTTGTAACCGAAAATTCTATATACTATACTAATAGCATGAATTGGTACCGTAACTTATTAAATGATCATTTTCGTAAGACGTTATGATTTTATGATTGTTTAAGGCAAGATAGAAAAGGAGAATGATATAATGGCAATTCCTAATTTACAAGTTGCTTTGGACCACAACCGTATCGAAGATGCATTAAAAGATGCTCTTGCGGTTGGTAACGAAGTTGACATTATTGAAGCAGGAACAATTTTACTTTTAAACGAAGGAGACAAAGCGATTAAATGCTTACGCAGCGCTTTCCCTGATAAAGTAATCATTGCTGATACAAAATGTGCTGACGCTGGTACAACTGTTGCTAAAAACGTTGAACTTGCAGGAGCTGACTGGATGACAGTTATTTGCTGCGCAACGATCCCAACGATGGAAGCAGCTAACAAAGAAGTGAAATCTCTTCAAGTTGAATTATATGGAGATTGGACTTTCGAACAAGCACAACAATGGAGAGATGCTGGTATTGACCAAGCAATCTTCCACCAAAGCCGCGACGCTCTATTTGCAGGAGCTACTTGGACTGAATCTGATTTAAACAAAATCCGTCGTTTAATCGACATGGGATTCAAAGTTTCAGCAACAGGTGGATTAACAAAAGACACATTAAAAGTGTTTGAAGGAATTCCAATTTACACATTCATCGCAGGACGTGGAATCTACGCTACTGAAAATCCAGCACAATCTGCTCGTGAATTCAAAGAAGAAATCAAACGTATCTGGGGTTAATCCCAAGGAGGAAAAACAATGGCAAATATCAAAGATGTAACAAAAGAATCTTGGATTTTATCAACTTTCCCAGAATGGGGAACTTGGTTAAACGAAGAAATCGAACGCGAAGAAGTTAAACCTGGAACATTCGCTATGTGGTGGTTAGGATGTACTGGTATCTGGTTAAAATCAGAAAAAAACACTAACATCTTATGTGACTTATGGTGTGGAACTGGTAAACGTAGCCACGGTAACGGAAAAATGAAAACTGGTCACCAAATGCAACGTATGAGTGGTTGCCAAAACTTACAACCAAACTTACGTACACAACCATTCGTAATCGATCCATTTGAAGTGAAAAACGTTGATGCTTTAGTAGTAACACACATTCACTCAGACCACTTAGACATTAACACAGCTGCTGCAGTTGCTAATAACTGTCCAGAAGCTAAATTCGTGGGACCACAAGAAGTAGTAAATACTTGGTTAGGTTGGGGAGTTCCTGCTGAACGTACTATCGTAGTACACCCAGGAGACTCAGTTAAAATCAAAGACATCGAAATCGTTGCTTTAGAAGCATTTGACCGTACAGCCTTAGTAACTGCTAAAGACGGTGAAGTTCTTAAAGGAAAAATGCCTCAAGATATGGACGAAATCGCTGTTAACTACTTATTCAAAACAAGTGGTGGCAACTTATATCACGCAGGAGATTCTCACTACTCAAACATGTTTGCAAAACATGGTAACGAACATGAAATCGATGTGTGCTTAGGTGCTTACGGTGAAAACCCTCGTGGTATCACTGACAAAGTGACTTCAGTTGATATGTTACGTATGGCTGAATCATTAAACGCTAAAGTTGTTATCCCAGTTCACTATGACATTTGGGCTAACTTCCAAGCAGATCCAAAAGAAATTACAGAAATCTGGAAATTCAAGAAAGATCGCCTAGAATACAAATTCAAACCATTCATCTGGCAAGTAGGTGGTAAATATACTTACCCAACTGACAAAGATAAATTAGAATTCAACTTCTACCGTGGATTTGACGATGTATTCTCAGTTGAGAATGACGTACCATTCCCATCATTCTTATAATATTGTCATTAAATAAATTTGGAGAGCCTAGAGCTTAACCCACTCTAGGCTTTACCAAAGTGTAATAATGAATACGATTTCTTAATAACACAAGGAGGAATATATGTTAAAAGAGATTATCGAAAATGATCGCTTTTCGTTCCAAAAAGGGTCTCTATCATGGGAAGAAGCCATTAAAAAAGCTTGTCAACCTTTATTAGAACAAAAGATCATTGAACCTGAATATCCAGGTTACATTATTAGTAATGTTCATGAATTTGGACCTTACATCGTAATTGCTCCAGAAATCTGTATCCCTCATGCTCAAGAAGGAAAAGGGGTAAATGATACTGCTGTAGCATTTATGAACGTTGAAGAAGCTGTGGACTTTGGACCGGGTGCTGACTACAAACCACATTTATTCTTCGTATTAGCATCAACCGATAATGAAAAACACTTAAACAACTTATCAGAGTTAGTGACATTATTAGATGATGAAACAATTATCAATGCGTTTGTTGAAGCGCGCTCAAAAGAGGACTTAGAAAAAATTTTAAAAGGAATAGGTGAATAATAATGGAATTTTTATTCAGTTTTTGGCAATTCTTCTATGCTAACATTTTTACTAAACCACAATATTTCGTTGGTTTAATCGTTTTAGTTGGTTACTTACTATTGGGTCGTAAATGGTACGATGCATTAGCAGGTTTTATTAAAGCAGTTGTAGGTTACATGATCTTAAACGTAGCTGCTGGTGGATTAGTTTCAAACTTCCGTCCAGTTTTAGCAGCTTTAGGTGATCGTTTCGGATTACAAGCTGCTGTTATTGACCCATACTTCGGTCAAGCTGCTGCAGAAGCTGCATTAAAATCAGCTGGTCATGCAACAGGTTTAACAGTACAAGTATTATTAGTTGCATTCTTAACTAACTTAGTATTAGTTATCTTCCGTAAATTAACTAAAGTTCGTACAGTATTCATCACTGGTCACATCATGGTGCAACAATCTGCTACAGCAACTTGGTTAATGGCTTTAGCTTTAGGTGATAACGTAAACCAATTACAATTTGTAATCTTATTGGGTATTGTATTAGGTGTATATTGGGCAGTAGCTGCAAACTTAACAGTAGAAGCTACACAAGAATTAACAGAAGGCGGCGGATTTGCAATTGGTCACCAACAAATGTTTGGGGTTTGGTTAGTTGACAAATTAGCTCCTAAATTCTCAGGTAAAAGCGACAAGAAGATTGAAGATCTTGAATTACCAGGTTTCTTATCAATCTTTAAAGAATCAATCGTTGCAACATCAATCTTAATGATTGTGTTCTTCGGTGCAATCTTATTAGTATTAGGTAAAGACTACTTAGTAAGCGTAAATGGACAAGAATTAACAGTTGCTGCTTCTAAATTCAAAATGACTACATTAAAAGCATCAGATGACTTCTTCTTCTACATTTTACAAACAGCATTAACATTCACTGTTTATGTTCAAATCTTACAATTAGGGGTTCGTTTATTCGTTGCTGAGTTATCAGAAGCGTTCCAAGGTATCTCTAACAAATTATTACCAGGTTCTATGCCAGCGGTTGACTGTGCTGCAGTTTACGGATTCGGTTCTCCAAACGCTGTAACAGTTGGTTTCTTATTCGGGGTATTAGGACAAATCGTAGCAATCTTAGGATTAATCGTATTCAAATCTCCAGTATTAATCATCACTGGATTCGTACCAGTATTCTTCGACAACGCTACATTCGCAGTATACGCTAACCATAAAGGTGGTTTACGTGCTGCTTCAGTCTTGACATTCTTATCAGGTGTGATCCAAGTATTAGGTGGAGCAATTGCCGCAGGTGCATTTGGTTTAGCTGCATACGGTGGATGGCATGGTAACTTTGACTGGGATACAATCTGGGTTGGATTCGGATTCTTAATGCAAAACTTCCAATACATTGGTTTAGGTATCGTATTATTAATCTTGTTAGTAATCCCTCAATTACAATACAGCAAAAACAAAGAACATTACTTCACTATTGCTGAAGACTATGAAACATACTTAGAGTCTAAGCAAAACTAATTTAAATCAGTAAAAGAATATAGTAAAATTGGGGTATCGGGTAGTGTTCTATCCGATACTCTAACAATATAAGGAGATGTAAAATATGAAAGTATTAGCAGCATGCGGAAGCGGAATGGGATCAAGCCAAATTATTAAAATGAAATTAACAAACGTGTTCAGAAAATTGAATATTCCTTTGGAAGTTCACCACTGTGCAGTTTCTGAAGCAAAATCTTCAGCTAAAAACTATGATTTAGTAGTTATTTCATCAGCTTTATTAGAAGTATTTGATGGATTAGATTTACCAAACACTAAAATTGTAGGCTTACAAAACTTATTATCTGAAAAAGAAATGACTGAAAAAATTTCTGAAGCTTTAGGACTATAAGAAGGGGTTCTACAATGGCATACGAACAATTAAAAGAACGTGTATTTAAAGCAAACTTAGAGTTACCAAAACATGGATTAGTTATTTTTACATGGGGTAACGTTTCAGAGTACGACCGTGAAGCAGGGGTTATTGCGATTAAACCTTCAGGCGTTGACTATGATAAACTAACTGCTGATGATATCGTAATTGTGGATATCGACGGAAATAAAGTAGAAGGAGCTCTAAAACCTTCTTCAGACTTAGATACTCACTTAGAAATTTATCGTAATTTCAAAGATGTAAATGGGGTAGTGCATACGCACTCTCTATGGGCAACTACAATGGCTCAACAAGGACAAGAAATTCCAGCATTTGGTACAACACAAGGGGACTACTTCTACGGAACAATCCCTTGCACTCGTGAAATGACTGAAGCTGAAATTAAAGGTGCTTATGAGTTAGAAACAGGTAAAGTAATCGTTGAGACTTTCAAAGATAAAGATCCAAATGCGATTCCTGGAGTTTTAGTATTTAACCACGGACCATTTGCATGGGGTAAAGACGCAATGGATGCAGTACACAACATTACTGTATTAGAATACGTTGCAAACATGGCATGGCATAACTTTGCTTTAAACCCAAATATGAAGCCAATGTCACAAACAATTTTAGATAAACACTATTTAAGAAAACATGGAGCGAATGCTTACTATGGACAATAAAAAGTTTTATGAACTTGGTTTGTATGAAAAATCAATGCCAAACACACTTAGTTTTAGAGAAAAGTTAGAAACAGTTAAAGCAACTGGATTTGACTTTTTGGAGATCAGTATTGATGAAACTGATGAAAAATTAAGTCGTCTAGAATGGACAAAAGAAGAACGCCAACAATTAGTAAACGATATGTTTGAAACAGGTGTTCCGATTCGTTCAATGTGCTTAAGTGGCCACCGTAAATATCCATTTGGATCTCACGACGAAGCTACTCGCGCACGTAGTCTAGAAATCATGGAAAAAGCGATTCAATTAGCAGATGATTTAGGTGTTCGTGTAATCCAATTAGCTGGATACGATGTTTACTACGAAGAAGGAGATGCAGTAACATTAGATTACTTCATTCAAAACCTTAAGAAAGCTACTGAAATGGCTTCTCAAAAAGGAATTCTTCTTGGGTTCGAAACAATGGAAACTCCATTTATGAATACTGTAGAAAAATCTATGCGTTTTGTTGAATTGGTGAAATCACCATACTTACAAGTATATCCAGATTCAGGTAACTTAATGAACGCATCATTAGAACCTGGTGCAAAAAATGTATACGAAGATATTGAATTAGGAAGAGGGCACATTGTTGCTGCTCACCTAAAAGAAACAATTCCCGGACATTACCGTGAAATTCCATTTGGTACTGGCCAAATCGATTTCAAACGCATGGTTGATACATTCTTATCAATCGGAGTAAATCGTTTCACTGGTGAATTCTGGTACGTAGGTCAAGAAAACTGGTTAGAAGACATCAAGTTTGCCAACCAATTCTTAAGATCTCATTTTCCAAATAAATAATAAGATTGAAACCTTCCTACATTAGGGAGGTTTCTTTTTTTGGTCTTAAATACCGAACATTCGCGTTTTATAGTTCGTATTTCACACGCTTACATTGTTTTTTCGGTATTTGAAATATGTAAAATATATGAAAATACTCATATTTACATCGTTATGGGTTGTAATTTTCGTGTATGTCTTGTAAGATTATAAAAGGGGTTAAGAATATCTTAATTTCTAACTATATAACCGTATCTTAGGAGGATATTTTTTTATGAAAAAGTCTTTTTGGTCTAAATTAGCAATTGGTTTATCATCATTGGCGCTTTTAGCGGGGTGCTCAAGTAATTCAGGTTCTGAATCATCTCAAACTCAAAGTGGTTCAAAAACAATCGATACTTTAAAAGTTGCTTTTGTTCCTTCACGTGACCCTGAAACAATTGTTACAACAACAGAACCATTAAAAGAATTATTGAAAAAAGAGTTAGCTAAAGAAGGCTACGATGTTAAAAACGTGGACATCACTGTCGGAACAAGTTTTGACGCAGTAGGGGAAGCATTAGCATCTGGTAGTGCGGATGTAGGTTTCTTACCTGGTGGTACTTATGTTTTATACGACAAAGAAGTTGACGTATTATTAACAGCTACTCGTGATAACTTATTAAAAGATTCTTCTAATCCAAAAGACTGGAATGATGGAAAAGCAACAGAACGTGGTAAAGAGCAAGCCACTTCATATAAAGGTTTAATCATTGCTGGTCCTACTGAGAAAGGGAAAGAATTAGCAGCGAAAATCAACAGCGGTCAAGAATTAACTTGGGACGATTTAAACTCTGCTAAATGGGGAGTATTAGGAACTTCATCTTCTTCAGGTTATATCTACCCAACATTATGGTTACAAGATAAATACGGTAAAGGTATTTCTGACTTACAAAACGTTGTACAATCTGACTCATACGCAAGTTCTGCAGCTCGTTTAGCATCAGGACAAATTGATATCATGGTTGGTTATGCTGACGTTCGTAATGACTACGCTAAGAAATGGACTAGCGATTACGGCCGTTCAGAAGACATCTTCAAAGAAACAAACGTTATCGGTGTTACTCCAGATATTTATAATGACACAATTTCAGTAAGTAAAGCTTCTCCAATCGTAGACGATGCATTTAAAGAAGCATTTGCAAACGCAATGATGAATATCGCTAAGACAGATGAAGGTAAAGAAATCATCAAGATTTACTCTCATAAAGGATATAAGAAAGCTAACGCTAGCGACTACGATAAAGAACGTGAAGCACAAAAATTACTTAAAAAACTAAAATCAGGTAACTAATAAAATTTGTAATGAATATCAAATGAGGGTTAGGATATTTCTCCTGACCCTTTTTTGAGAGAGAGGCAATAAAATGATTAAATTCGAGAACGTATCTAAGACTTATCCAAACGGGGTTAAAGGTCTTAAAAATATTAATTTAGAAATTGAACAAGGAGAATTCGTATCGATTATCGGGCTTTCTGGTGCCGGTAAATCAACATTAATTCGTACGATTAATCGTATGCTAGATATTAGCGAAGGGAAATTAACAGTTGATGGAATCGATGTTACGAAATTAAAAGGGAAATCTCTACGTAAATTCCGTAGAAATAAGGTGGGGATGATCTTCCAATCATTCAACTTAGTAACAAGAACAACGGTTATCAAGAACGTATTAACTTCAATCGTTCCTGACATTCCATTCTTCCGTTCATTATTCGGTATCTATACAAAACAAGAGAAATTACATGCGTTAGAAGCATTAGATAAAGTTGGCATTGTAGATAAAGCATTTATTCGTGCAGACCAATTATCAGGTGGCCAACAACAACGTGTGGCCTTAGCTCGTACATTGGCTCAAAATCCAGAAATTATTCTTGCCGACGAACCAGTTGCGGCTCTTGACCCAGTAACTGCAAAACGCGTTATGGAAGACTTTAAACGCATTAATAAGGATATGAACATCTCAATCCTTTTAAATATTCACCACGTTGAATTAGCGCTTGAATACGCAGATCGCATTCTCGGAATTCGAGATGGTGAAATCGTATATGATGGTCCTAGTTCAGAAGTTACACCAGAAGTCTTGGATCTAATTTATAAAGGAAAGGCGGAGGAGTTACATGAAGCTTAAAGAACTCTTCACACCTAAAGAATGTACATTAGAAAACGGGACAACGGTCAAAGAACCACGCTTAATTGCGAGGAGTTACATGAAGCTTAAAGAACTCTTCGCACCAAAAGAATATACATTAGAAAACGGGACAACGGTTAAAGAACCACGCTCTAAAGTGATTTTTATTACCATCTTACTATTAATTGCAATGTACTTTGCAGGTAAGATTACTGGTTTTAACTTAAAAACATTGATGACTCGCGGAGGCCAATTCTTCGTTATTATCGGTAAAATGTTCCCACCAAATTGGGAATACTCAAGTTCTATCTGGGATCCATTAATTGATACGATTAAGATGTCATTACTTGGATCGTTACTAGGTTCGATTCTAGTAATTCCTTTTGCAATTATTGCATCAAGCAACATTGTTAAAAACAAATTTATCATTAGTTTAAGCCGTTTATTCTTAAGTGTGGTACGTACATTACCTACATTAGTAACAGCCTTAATTGCGACTTATATTTTCGGTTTAGGTACAATTGCTGGTACATTTGCGATTGCTACATATACATTTGCGTATTGCGGTAAACAACTATATGAACAAATTGAAACAGTTGATATGGGCGCTTTCGAAGCTGCAGAAGCACTAGGAGCAACAAAAGGAAAAGCATTCTCTAATGCCATTATTCCTCAGATTTTACCAGGATACATCGCATCTTCTTTATACTGTTTTGAAGGGAACGTTCGTTACGCTTCAATTCTTGGGTATGTTGGTGCCGGTGGTATCGGGATTATCTTAAACGAAAACTTAGGATGGCGTGAATATAGCAATGTCGGTATGATTTTAGTAATTTTATTCTTTACTGTAGTTATTATCGAAAGTATTAGTTATTATTTACGTACTAAATTAGCGTAGGAGGGGACAACTATGAATGAAGCAGTATTAAATCAATATCAAAAAGCCCCTCGTACTTGGATCGTAAAATTAATTGTTGTTTTAATTCTTGTAACACTTGTTGCTTGGTCTGGAACAACGATTGAATTAAGTAAAATTCCTGAAAATGGGGCAGAAATCTCTAAAAATATTATTAAAGGGATTTTCACACCAGATACAACTTTGTTATTCGATATGTCGAATAAAGGTGTCGCTTATCTTTTATTAGAAACAATCTGTATTGCGTTTCTAGGAACATTAGTTGGTTCGATTTTAGCAATCCCATTTGCGTTCTTATCTGCAACGAATATCGTTCCAAAGCCAGTAGCATTAATCTTCCGTACAGTAATCATGGCCATTCGTACGGTACCAACTCTGATTTACGGATTAATGTTTATCCGTGTAACTGGACCAGGTCCGTTCACAGGATTATTAACGATGTCTGTAGCATCAATCGGGATGATTTCTAAGCTTTATATTGAAGCCATCGAAGACTTAGATTACAAGATTTTAGAGTCATTAGACGCTAGTGGCTGTAATTTATATCAAAAGATTCGTTTTGGGATCTTACCGCAGTTAATCCCTTCATTTATCTCAACAGTGATTTATCGTTTTGATATGAACTTAAGAGATGCAACGGTTCTAGGGATGGTTGGTGCCGGTGGTATCGGTTCACCATTAATGTTTGCCATGAGTGCTTATAAATGGAATGAAGTAGGGGCAATTCTATGTGGATTAATCATTCTAGTATTATTCATTGAGTTTGTATCTACTAAGATTCGCACACGTTTAGCACGTGGTTAATAAATCTATTAAATAACAAAAA
>NZ_JAPWBR010000011.1:0-62731 GCF_041433555.1 Granulicatella sp. 20925_1_45
TGAGAAACGTAATTGTTCAATGTAACGAACGATGCGTTCTAGTCCTGCAAAAATCGCATATCCATTTTCAAAAGGTAACTTTCTGAAATACGCTTCGAAAATTGCTTTTTTCTCAGATACGCCTGTTTCCCAGTAGGTTTTCATCATATTAATTTGGTATAGGTCTGTATGTAGCGTTAAACTATCATCATTGTAAATTGAGCTCATCTGTCGATACCCCTTTTTTATTGTAGTTACCTCTTTATTTTACAACAGTTCTTGGGTAATGTACATGGTTGGCGACTTGAGGGCTGTCAAAACGCAAAAAAGGACAAGCCTTTTCAGCTTGCCCTATAAATGATTCGTCTATTAAACGTCTAAGAATCCTTCATGCGGAGTCATGTTAAAGTATTCCGCAATTTCTTGTAATTGTACATCTGTAATTTCTTGTAGGATTTTTCCGCCTTGAGCCCCTACTTGAGAGTAAATCATCGCAGCTTTCTCAATTACTTCGATTAAACCATATGTTTCATCCAAAGTATCGCCTGCCGCAAATAATCCATGATGTGGCCAAATCACAGCTCTAAACTCAGCCATTTTCGCAGCCGTAGCTTCCCCAATGGCGTTTGTTCCAGGTGTCATATAAGGAATCACACCAATCCCTTCTGAGAATACCACAATCGATTCAGCTTGCATTTTCCAAAGAAGTCTTGATAAATGACGTTCATCTAATGGTTGTGTGAAGCTTAAGGCGATAAGGTTTGTTGGGTGGCAATGGAAGACCACTTTATGATTTGGATTCACTTTGAGTCGTTCGATGTGGCTCATTAAGTGGCTCGCGAATTCTGAGGTTGGTTTCCCACCATCTTCGAATCCCCATAATAATTCTGCTTTTTGTCCGTCTTCTGAAATACGAACCAAGCCTAAATCAAGAAGCGGTTGGTTGGTCACGTTTCTGAAGTAACGGCCTGTACCGGTTACTAAGTAATAGTAGCCCGCAAGTGTGGAAGCATCGAACCCTAAGTCAAGGACGCGTTTCACTTCCTTCACATCTTCATACACTTCTACTTCACTAGCTTCTAAACGTACGGATACGTTCCCGCCATTACGTTCATCCCAGTAACGCAAGTACGATTCTTTTGTTAGTTCACATAATTTTTTTAACGCTGGTGATTCAATAAATCTTGTCATTTCTCAGTTCTCCCTTAATTTCTTTTTGATAACACTTGTTCTTCGTATGCTTTGACTTCATTATACCATGCAAGTCCGACTGGAACACCATTAATTTCGCAGAAATAATTCCAAACATCGGCATATGGGAAGTCTTTTAACTCTTCTGTTACAACTAAACGTTTTGTTAAATCTTGTTCGAGTTCAATTGCTCTTAAGTCTTCTGTAGGTTCTAATAAAGCTTTCAATAACGCTTTTTGCGTATTTCGCATCCCAACAACCCATGCAGCGATACGGTTAATCGTCGCATCGAAGAAATCTAATCCGATAACTGCTTTATCGAGTAAATCATTACGAACGATTTCTTTTGCAATTTCTTGAAGCTCGTCATCCATAATGACTACATGATCACTATCCCAACGAACGGGTCTTGAAACATGAAGCATCACACCTTTACTAAATAATGCAAGTGAAGATAATTTATTAGAGATCGTTTCTGTTGGATGGAAATGTCCAGCATCTAATAAAATCATCTTTCCACGTGTGAGACCGTATCCCATATAGAATTCGTGAGAGCCGACTGTGTAGGCTTCGGCACCAATACCGAATAATTTACTTTCTACGGCATCTTTGTTATAACGTTCGTCAATATCTTCACTGAAAATTTCATCCAGTGATTCCATCAACCGTTTGCGTGGTGCTAAACGATCCACTGGGTTATCTTTGAATCCATCTGGAACCCAAAAGTTTGTGTAGCAAGTTTCTCCAAGTTCTTTACCGAAATATTCTGCGACACGACGTGAACGTTTACCGTGTTCAATCCAAAAAGCACGCACTTCTGGATCTGAGCTAGCTAGCGTAAATCCATCTTTCATCATCGGATGTGAGAAGAAGGTTGGGTTGAAGTCTAAGCCTACTTGATGTTCTTTGGCCCAATCCACCCATTTTTGGAAATGACGTGGCTCGATTTCGTCTAAGTCTACTTTTTCATCTGTATCAAGGTAAATCGCATGCAAGTTTAATTTATGCTTCCCTGGAATTAATGAGTAAGCTTTCTCGATATCTTGACGTAATTCCTCTGGAGTTCTTGCAGCACCAGGATAGTTCCCAGTTGATAAGATTCCTCCTGTTAATTCTCCGTCCGCATTCCAAAATCCGTGAACGTCATCTCCTTGCCAGCAATGCATCGAGATTTTAACTTCTTGTAATTTTTTGAGTACGGCATCTGTGTCAACGCCAATTGCGGCGTATCTCTTTTTCGCAACTTCATAGGCTTGTTTTACTGCTGATTCAACCATTATATTTCCCTCTTTCTGTTTGTTGTTTCCATTGTTGTAATAATTGTTTGTTGTCAATTTTCTCTGGTTCGAATGTGTTTAATTCGATTTGTTCTCTTAAAAATTGGCGCGCATGTTGTAAGGATTCGAGTTTCCCATCTGCAATCATTTGCACGAGTAGATTTCCAAGAGCCGTTGCTTCCCCTGGACCTGCCACCACTGTTTTTCCTGTAACAGTTGCTGTCAATTGATTGAGAAGAGATGCATTGGATCCTCCACCCACAATATGAATTGCGTCAAAGGAATGTCCCACGAGTCGTTCCAAATGTTCTAATTCGTAGGCATACAGTAGCGCAAGATTTGAGTACACACACATAGTGAGCTCACCAACAGTCTCTGGCACTTTCTGATGGGTTTCCATGCAATACGCTTGAATTTCTTCAATCATGTTTTTTGGATTCGTAAATCGCTCGTCATTCAGATCGACAAATTGTTCAAATGGGGCGACTTCTTTTGCCGCTTCTGCCATTTCCTGATACGAGTATTGATAGTCCAACATGCGGGCAATTTCTTGAATGCTCCACATACCCGTGATGTTTTTTAAGAAGCGAATCGTTTCGTACGCTCCCCATTCATTCGTATAATTCTGTTTCTGCGTTTCTGCAGTAATAAGCACTTCTTTAAGCTCCGTTCCAATTAATGACCACGTCCCACTTGAGATGTAGGCAAAATGTTCATCGGTAGCTGGAACCCCAACAACCGCTGATGCCGTATCATGCGTAGCAACTGCATACACATGAGTCACTGGCAAATTGTAGGCGGTTCTTAATTCTTCGGTCACTTCTCCGATATACGTTCCAGCAGCTACCAACTCTGGCAATTGATGAGGTGCTACTCCAGCAATCTCAAGTAGCTCTACATCATAAGTTTTGTGATGTGGATTTAATAATTGAGTTGTTGAAGCGTTCGTCTCTTCGGCAACCATCACACCTGTTAACTGATATGCTAGGTAATCGGGAATGAGTAAGCTTTTCTCGGCGTTTCGTAGTACCTCATTTTCTTCTGAAGCGTATTGGAATACCGTATTGAACGGAAGAAATTGAATTCCTGTTTTGGAATAAATGTCTTCTTTTGAAATTTTTGCAAAGACATTTTCCACACCCTTTTGTGTGCGAGAATCTCTATATGCAATCGGATGTCCTAATTTTTCTCCATCCTTTACTAGAACATAATCGACAGCCCAAGTATCGATTCCAAGAGTGCATTCTTCAACGCCACGCTCTTTTACTTTTGCTAAACCGATCAAAATGTTTTCAAACAACTCATCGATATTCCATCGGTCGTGTCCATCTACTTGATGGAAGCCGTTTTTAAAACGATGAACTTCATTCACTTCGAAACGATTGTCTTCGAATTCTGCAACAATAACACGTCCACTCGAAGCGCCAATATCTACTGCTACATGCACACTCATAACTTCACTCCTTTACGGTTCTCTCAAATTCATTTAACTATGTTTTGACTTATGCTACAATAACAACAAGTTATACAATTCGTATCAAATATACAGGAGAAGAAAATGCTTTCAATTACAGATTATTTAACCAAAGAAACAGACATTGAAACACAGCAAAAAGAGACTGGAAAACATATTCCCGATTATGACAGTCAAAACGCTGGGCTTCCTCGTCTGACAAACGATTTGTTTCTAGCCAATCGCTCGATTTATATTAGCAAACACAACCGTTACGCTCCGTATCCAAAACACACTCACCAATTTTTGGAACTAAACTATGTACTACAGGGTCAATGCCAACAAATTATTAACGATACACCCTATACGTTTTACGAGGGAGACATCCTGTTGATGGATGCTGGGAGCGCGCATGCAATTGAAGCACTTGGCGAAGACGATTTGTTAATTAATATCGTGTTTAAAGATACTCAAATCTCCTTAAAGAACTTGGAAGAATTGCAGGGACAAAATAGTATTCTGTATCAATTTCTCTTAAAGAGTCATACGCATATTCAATCTGCAGAAAATTTTATCGTTCTTCGATCAGACAAGACGAATCAATCGAAGAACTTAATCGAATTAATGCTAAATGAATACTTTGAACCAAAACCATTTTCTAACCAAATCTTGGAGCATTACTTAAGTATTCTCCTATTCGAGCTTGCCCGTTCACTGCCAACGCTTGGAGAGACGGTTCGTGATGCGAATGACCCATATGTGCAAATCCTTGAATTAATCGACCAAGAATACTCAACGCTGACTCTTGCACAGGCCGCTAAGCATTTGAACTTTAACAAAAACTACCTCAGCAATCTGATTAAAGAAAAAGGAAATGCTACCTTTACCGAACTGCTCAATCAGAAGAAATTGATGATGGCTCAATTGCTCTTAAAATCAACCAACTTCTCGATTGAAAAAATCTGCCAAACGGTAGGATATTCCAACAAAACTTACTTCTATAAACAATTCCAAGAGAAGTTTGGAAAACTCCCCTCACAAGTACGAAACACAAAAGAGCTGTCCTAACAGAACAGCTCTTTCACTTTATATTTTTTCTTTTACAAAATTATTCCATGCTTCTTGAAGTAGCGTAACAGTTAACTCTTTTGTACTTTCAACTCTTTTAAAAGCTTGAGAGAGAGTTTCATCTCCTACTCCTACTGAACAACTTCCTGCACTATTAATAGCTTCTATACCCGCAATCGAATCTTCAACACCCACACAGTCTTTAGGCGTTAAACCTAATTGTGCGGATGCAACTTCAAAAATTTCAGGATTTGGCTTGCCTTTAGTTACTTTTCCTGGGTCTACAATAGTATCAAAAGAATTAAACAGTCCGATTTTTTTAAGTATAAAAGGCCCATTATGGCTTGCTGACGCCAGTGCTATTTTGACGCCTTTTTGCTTCAAGTCATTTATTAATTCTTTAATTCCTGGCAAAATATCCTTATCGGTAAGTTTTTCTAGTGACTCAATGTAGCATTTGTTTTTCTTATTCGCTAAATCTTGAAATTGTTCTTCATCTACCGATAGATTTAATTCCTCCAGAATAATTTTTAATGAATCCTCTCTACTGACACCTTTCGTTCGTTCTTCGATACTTTTAGGTAATTTAAGACCAAATTCATCCTTAACTAGTTGACTCCATGCTGTAAAATGATATGTTGCAGTATCTGTTACAATACCATCTAAATCAAATAGTACACCTTTCATTATGCCATCACATCTTTCATTTTATTATGACCCGGTTTAAGATAAATCTTTTCACCATTTGAAAATACATATTCAGCCGATGTGCGTCCTGGTAAAATTACATCCACAGTCACATCATTTCCGCTAATTGTCCATGAAACTGATAAATTACCATTAGCGGTTTGAAGAGCACCTTCCACCCATTCTAAGTGATTCGTAAAGTTCGGTTGAATCACATAAGTCTCCGATTCATCCAACACGTTAGGCAATTGAATTCCAAGAAGTTTTTCAACTATAAAATCTTCAACCGCGCCATATGCGTAATGGTTTAAACTATTCATATCAGTACCACTAATTTCCCCATTAGGAAGAATAGAATCCCAGCGTTCCCAAGTGGTTGTAGCACCCATTTCAACTTCAAATAACCAACTTGGTGTTTCTTTCTTGAACAAGAGATTCATCGCTTCTTCGTGCAATCCAGAATCTAATAATGCATGTGGTAAATCCCCTGTTCCTGCAAACCCTGTTGTTAAATAACCTTTATTTTCAGCCATTTTTTCTTGGAGTCGATTTTTTAGTTTTTCTCGTGCAATCTCACTTGGATATAATCCATGACGAAGTAAAACTGCTAATCCTGTTTGGGTATCAATTGCGGTCGGAATTGTAACTCCACCATATTTTTGCGCCATAGATTGACGAATGTTTTCAACCTCTGATTGCAATGTCACAGGATTCACATTTAACTCATCTCCAATGAAGTAAGTATCAATTATTTTTTGGCGAACTTCTTTAGCTAAATTTTGATAAAACTCAAATCGATTATCGCTTAAAACAGATAACATTTTCGCAGTATAATCAGCTGAAATATAATAATACGTTGAGGCAATTAACGCGGAATCTGTTGCACCAAATACAGACCCTTTGATCCCTGTGTCTAATGCCAACCAATCTCCTAGTTGCCATCCGAAATCCCACAGTCTATTTCCTCCACGAGCTTCATCTTGTTTATAAATCCAATCCACCCAGTCTGTCATTAACTCAATATACTGTTTGAGTAATCCTTTATCTCTAAAATGACGATAGAGTGTATAAGGGATAAATGTCGCTGCATCTCCCCAAACAGCAGCACCAGCATTCGTTAAAAATGGATTTTGAGCATCATTCACCTTTGGAACTGGGGCAAAGAATGGTGTAGCCCCATCTAATAACCTTTGTTCTAATTTCAAGTTTTCCATAAAGTGCGCTAAGAACGCTCTAGTTTCCATATTGTAACAAGCCGTATTAGCAAAGATTGCAATATCTCCTGTCCATCCCATTCTTTCATCGCGTTGTGGACAGTCAGTTGGAATACTTAGAAAATTATCTTTTTGACTCCAGCGAATATTGCTTACCAATTGATTTAACGAGCTGCTAGATGATTTAAAGGTAAAAGTTTCATCCATCTTACTTTGCAACGACTGTGCTACCACTAAAGCCGCTTCTTCTTGAGTTAACCCCTCTACTTTCACATATCGGAACCCGAAAAAGGTGAAATGAGGACGAACTTTTATTCCTTTAGATACATTATTAATTACAAATTCCTGTTTCGCTGTTCTAAGGTTTTCAGTATAAAAAGCCCCATTTTGTAATAATTCGCCGAATTCGAATCGCACACTCGACTTATCTTCAAGAAACTCTGCAACAATCCAACCTGTAATCTCTTGACCAAAATCTAAAACCATTTGATTTTTAGTATCAAAAAATACACGAGGAGCAAATTCTTCCATAACTTCAACTGGCAAATCTAAACGTGCAGTCAATAAGTTTTTATCTTCATCAATTACTTGCGTTGTCAATAATGTTTCTTCTAAAGAGAAGTCAATGATTTCTCCATCATAAATAGAGTTGTCTTGAATATGATTTGTTTTTACAATCCATGTTTCATCAGTAACAAATTGATCAATCGTTCCATCCGTATATTCAACATGTAACTCCGCAATCAATTGTTGTTTATCTCCATAAATATTTTCGAAACCACCTTCGAATACGAAACGGCCACGATACCAACCGTTCCCTACAATAAACGAAAGCTCAGAATCTGCCTTTAATGAAGTAGTCACATCATAAGTTTGATATTGTTGTAGTAAATCATAACTATGATAACCTGGTGTTAAATATTCATTTCCTACTTTTTCTCCATTAAGAAAAACTTCATATAAACCGTGCCCTACGGCATATAGACGAGCTTGTTTAATTTCCTTAGTAAAAGATATATTTTTTGAAAAGGTTACACAGTCTCTTGTTTCTTCTCTATATGAAATCCAGTCTGCTTTCCATGGTTCATCCATTTTAGCTGTCTCAAAAGTACTGATTGCAACACAATTACCGTAAGTAACTCTCCAATAATACTTCGTTTTCGGCTTCAAAAATTCAGGCTGCAGAGAAATTGTATTGAAACTACTCTTCGTTGAACCCCTCCATAGTAACTCTTTAAAGTCCTCTTCTTTAGAGATTTCCACTCTACATTCTTCAGTTTTGTCAAGTTGCCCCTCTAATTTCCAGGAGAATGTCAGATAATCGAAACAATAGCCTAATGGCGTATCAACACCATTTACTTTTAAATGACTAATTTTCATTTTTTAACTCCTCCAATAAGATGTTTTCACAAAATGGATTTACTGGACTAATACCTTTAAACGAACTTTCTCCAGTTAATTTTTTTACGGTCATTTCAATAAAATGATCGTAGTTACAATATGCATTAATCACTGTTTCCACCATTGGTAAATCATATAGATGATATGGATTTCCGAAACTAATCAAAGCTGTTGGGACTTCTTTGACAAACCATGGCATATTATTGCCTAGTCCGAATAAGGTATGCCAATGAATTCGAGCTACTGTTTGATTACTAGCATTTTGCACATTAGCTACATATAATACCGCATCATACTCTTTTGAAAATGATTCGACAGTTCCTAAATCAAAGAAATTGGTCTCAGGTTCATAAATCGTGACTTCAAAATCTCTTGCTTCTAATTCGGCTTTTACCTTTTCAACTACTCTTGTGTTTGAATCAAATGTCCCTAACACCTGCAACAGAATTCTTTTATTTTTATTTGATGTCAGAGGAAGCATCTTTTGAGTATCTTTTACTAAAGTAATCGATTTATCCGCTAAATCATACTGTTCCTTTTTATAATCCTCAAATGTTGCTGTTCCATGATTAATTGATTTATGTAAGCCCAATGATGCCTTTGTAGCCAAAATACGAGTGACCGCTTCATTCAATCTTTCCTTCGTTAAGATCCCTTTTGCTAGCCCTTCTTTCATATATTGGACATCTTCTTCTAAAACACGATTAAACAATAACATGTCACAACCTGCTTGGATGGTGAATGGAACAGCTTCACTTCTCTTCATGGCTGCACAAAAACCAACCATCGGAGTCGCATCTGTAATAGTAAGTCCATTAAATTCAAGTTCTTTTCTCAATAAATCTTGAAGTAATTTTGGACTTAAAGTCGCTGGCATTGTGTCTCCTGCATATGCGGGGAAGGCAATATGACCTATCATAACTGCCTTTGATCCACAATCAATTAACTCTTTATAAACTCTACCAAAAGTTTTACGCCAATTTGTTACAGATAAAGAATTAACGGAAGTCAATAAATGCTGATCCCTCTCATCAACCCCATCACCTGGGAAATGTTTAATAGATGTCATCATCCCATTATCATGAAAAGCTTGTATATACTGCTTAGCGTTTCTTATTACTCTTTCCACATCACTTCCATAGGTACGAACATTTGTAATTGGATTTCTAAAATTTAAATCCAAATCAACTACTGGTGAAAAGCCCCAGTTAACTCCGACTGTTTTTCCTTCTTTTGCAGCGATTTCTCCAAGAGTATAAGCGTCACTTGAATAATTAGTCGCTGCAACAGCCATCTGATTTCCATAAGCAGTACCTTGTGTTGCTGCACCATTCCCACCATCTTCTAGATTTGCGGCTGTTAACAGTGGGATCTTACTATTTTTTTGCATATACTCATAGGCTTGCTGAACCTCTTGTGCATCTCCAGGTCTATAAAATAAGCCACCTATTCCTAATTCAATAAGTTTATCTAAATAGCCTTTTTCGCTTGAATATCCAATCGGTAGAAACAACTGCCCGATTTTTTCATCATCTGTTAAGCTCTCTACTGTTTTATTAACCCATTCCACATCAGTATCATTTAAATAAAATGGTTTTTCTTTTAAATTCATTTTCTTATCTCCTTATAACAGAATTAGGGAGAATGCAGATGGCATCTCCCCATAAATTTTATTGTTCTGATAATCCTTGAGAACGTTCTTGAAGATTTTTTACAATCTCTGGTAATTTTTTGTCTAAATCATAGAAGAACATCAACACGATTGAAATCACACCTAATAAAATCGGAATATAAGCAAATAGTGCTTTGATTGCAAAAATCGTACCTGGTGTTTGAGCAGCAGCTCCAGCAACATACCCTCCAATTGACATTACAATACCAATCAATAATCCGCCTAACCCTGAACCAACTTTTTCACCGAAAGTCCCAGCAGAGAAAATTAAACCATCTGAACGGATTCCTGTTTTCCATTCTCCGTAGTCTGCCACATCTCCAAGCATCGCATAACTTGCCACTGCTGTAGGAGCTATACCTAGACCACGTACAATTAAACCAACTTTGATAAGATCGTAGTTTTCTGGGAATAACGCTAAGATAACTGTTCCTAAAACAACAATTGCATTTCCTAAAATCATTGCATTTCGTTTTGACATTTTTGCCATAATGATTGGTGTGAAGAATGAACCTACAATAATTGGTGCAAATGATAGCATACCTATAACCGCAACTTTTTCAACATCTCCTAAGATGTACTGTGCATAGTAAATATTAATTCCACCAAGACCAGAACTAATAAAACCGATTAACATTGTAGAAATCATAATTACCCAATATTTGTTCTTGAATAACGCTTTTACATTATCCATAACTGGTACTTTTTCAACTTGCTCTGCTACATATGCTTCATCCGTTTCTAAAACACGTTCTTTTGAATTCTTGTACAAGATTGTTAATAACACTACAGATACAAGTGCAAAAACAGCAGCCATTTTAGTCCAAGAAGATGCTTCTGTCACTTCACCAAACATGCCAACTACTTTTAATACAATTCCATTTACTAAGAAAGCCCCTAAGAATCCAAAAATTGTTCTTGATGTTGACAAGAAACCACGTTCTTTTGAATCAGAAGTTGTTGTTCCTAACATTGTGTTATAAGGGACCATTGTCATTGTATAAACCCCAGCTAAAGAAATAACGTAAGTAGCAAATGCATAGAATGCTTTCATTTCTTGAGGTAAAAATGATGGCGATGTAAATAATAGAATTAATGCTAATGCATATGGAATAATCATTCGTTTAATCCAAGGACGAGCTTTCCCTTTCACCGTAGATGTTCGGTCAACAATAACCCCCATTAAGATATCTGTAATCCCGTCAAATACACGTGCGAATAATAGAATAGAACCAACTACAGAAATTGTTAAACCTACAACATCTGTATAAAAATATGTAATAAATCCATTCGCAGTTGTAATCATCAGATTAGCTGCTAAATTCCCAAATCCATATGTTATTTTTTCTCCAATAGGTACGCTTGATACATTATTATTGTCTGTCATAATTTATCTTTCCCTTCTTAAATATATTAAAGCGTTTTACAAAAATTATATTACTGTGGTATTTATCTTTTCACAATGCATTAAAAACAGGTTATAATGAACTATCCACAGATATCAAAGGAGTTAATTATGAATCTTGAAGAATTAGATATTTATTTACGTCATATAAACATATTTGAAAAAAAGCAAAGAGAAACAGGCATTTCAGTCAACGATATTTCTAGCGCAAATAAAAATATAAATACGTACATTGATTCAAAATTTAATATATTTCGTTTTCCAAAATCTTTATTTTTTAGCAAGGGAGAAAATATTTACATAAACAAGCACAATCGATTTGCTCCTATGATTGAGCATCTTCATGATTTTATTGAAATGACCTACATTTATTCTGGTACTTGTACTCAAACAATTAACGGAAAAACAGTACAACTTACTAAAGGAAGTTTATGTGTATTAGATAGAGATGTCCCTCATTCTATTGATGCTTTAGGAGAAGATGACATAATGATTAACATTTTGATTAATGAAGAAACATTTTCTTCTCTATTTCTTTTTAGAAACCAAAACCTCACTAGTCTGGAAGCAAACATTCTTGCAGATGTTTTTAACAAGCAAACTGATCATGACAGATATGTCATTTTTGATACAACTCAGAGTATTGCTATCCATTCATTAATTCAATTATTATTGACAGAGTACTGGTCTTATCAACGTCAGGGATCCGAATTCCTTTCTCACTATATTCATTTAATAATGTTGGAACTTGTTAGAATTTACAGCATAAACGCTACAAAGAATTATCATTCCTCTAAAATTAAGATTCATGAAATCCTTGCTTTTATCGATAATAACTTTAGAAACTTAAAATTAGAGACTCTAGCTAGACATTTTGGGTATAATCCGACCTATTTAAGTAATACTCTCAAAAAAAGTACTGGAAAAAATTTCCAGGAAATTCTATTGGAAAGACGACTAATGCAAGCAGCTGATTTATTAAAATCTACAGACTTCACTATGGATACCATTGCTTTCGAATCCGGCTTTCCTTCAACAAGTTATTTCTTCCGACAATTTAAGAAACACTATAATTGCACTCCTAAAGTTTATAGAAAAGAGAACTAATTTATAATAAGAAAAGCAATGCTCTAATGAGCATTGCTTTCCTTATTTCTTCAACTCTTCAATTAATTCCTGAATATCGATTCTGGCTTCTTTAATCGGAAGACCTACATAAACATGATTCATTTTTTCGCGTTCAATATATCGATGTTCGATTTCTTCTTTAAGAAGTTTTTCATGTAACAATCGATTGTCCGGATAAAGGATATCATGCGTCCCAATATAAACACTAATTCTTCCTAGTCCAGACAAGTCTCCAAACAGCGGACTCACTAGTGGTTGTTTCAAATCTTCTCCCGCCCAGAACTTTGCCACTTCATGAATTCCACTCTGTTTAAGGATTGGGTCAAATGGTTCATACAAGGCGATTTCAGGATTATCCGTTGCAATATCCACCCAAGGAGAAAACAGAACGAGTTCCTTTGGCTGTGGTAACGCAAGTTCTTTTAAGTAAATCGCAAATCCTAATGAGAGTCCTCCTCCTGCAGAATCCCCCATTACAATAATAGAATTCGGATCTGTATTTTCTTCTAAAAGTCCGCAATATACCTTTTCTAACTTTTCATATGTCTCACGGTATTGATGCTTTGGAGCCTTTGGATAAATCGGGAATACCACTTTTGCATCTATCGCCTGCGCTATTTTATGCACCATGTTAAAATGCATCATCGACGGTTGCAGAACATATGCTCCACCATGTAAAAATAGAATTACTTTTTGGTTAGCGTCTTTCTTGTCATTCCACACAAACACTTGCATGCCATCTACATCTTTTTCTTGGACATCTACTTTAATATATTTCTTTGGGTTTGCAATAGGTTCGTCATTCTCCTCAGCCCATTTATTAAATTCTTGTTCGAATTTGGCCGGTTCATCTTTTGAGTAAGTCAACGGTTTTACAAACAGAAAGAGTAATCGTTCCATCAGATAGCTTGAAAAAGAACGCTCTTCCACTTTTCTTACATAAACCATTCCGCAGCAAACAACTAGTGCTACTATGATTATTGAGATAAAAAATCCACTCATCTTCGTTCCTTCTTTCATACAAAAAAGGAGCTAAAATGCTCCTTTTTCATTATAACTTTACTGATTAATATAAGCTAGCAGACCCTCAAAAAAAATCTTTTTCAGGTAATTATCTACTTTATTCAAATTTTGCTTTATTCGCTTCGTTTGCTGGCTTCATATCGATTTGAAGAAGGTTCACTAAATTCTTATCATCGATGGTTACATTGCCTTTGTCATCCACCTTAATCGCTAAATAGTGTTCGTTTCTATCGTAATAATCCATTCCTTCTAAGTTGACATAGCCATCTCCTCTAAATCCAACGGCAGCTAAGCGGTAAATAAATTTATACAAGAGCGCTTTTGTAAAGTCTGTTTGTGCGACTTTTTGTGCTTCTTCAACAATCCCTTGAAAGAAAGCTTGATTATTTCTTTGATAACTTGCTTGTACTTCATATTGGTATAAATCAACACGTGGTGCTCTTAATTTCAAATACACGGTATCGCCTTCCACTTTATAATCTTCAAGCGTATAAGCTGCCGCTCTTCCTAAGGCATTTGTATTTACCTTTAAGTACATTGGAGCATAGACTTTAACGGGATACTTCACTCCTTGATACTCCACTTCCCCGTCATTTGTAAATGTTGGGCGTGCTTCCTTCAAGAAGTTCACCATGTAATCATTCCAAATACGTGTAAAGAATTCCTCTTGGCTTGAAGTCCCTGTTGCTTTTAGAAGCACATCAAAGTTTTCTTGGTTCACAAATACTGCATCCACGAGTTTTAATGCTTCTAGAACTTTTGTATCAGTGATGCTCTTTTTCTTTTCATTCAAGGCCTCTACTGCTTTTTGCACACCCTCCAAGTTCATCGTAACGGTTTTTCCACTATTTGATTCAACATACGTTTGTTCGTATTTTGTCAGTGGTGCAACCTTTGCATTCCAATCAAATGATGCTGCTGGACTATTAGCATCCTTTTTTGTATTAGAAGCTACCTGTGTTGTTACTTCACTTGTTGCTTCTGTTGTTTCCTTTGTTGATTCTGATGTCGATTTAGACTGAGAACATCCTGCCACTACTAGTGATAGGAGGGCTACACTCCCTGCTAAAAATCGTTTCGTTCCTTTTTTCATAAATGACTCCTCTCATCTCATATAGAGAATGTTTTCACGATCACTTTCATTCATTGTACCACAATTCTTTGAGCTTCAAAACAAATTTCCGCAAAATCCAATCATATTAACGAAACAATCGCATTAAAAAAGCACCCTCACCATCGTGAGAGTGCTCGCTTCATTGATTATTGTAATTTTTCTAAGTCGGCTTGTAAGGCTGCAACTTTTTCTTTTGCCGCTTCTTCGCTATCCGCTTTAGCACCGATGTAGAACTTGATTTTTGGTTCTGTACCACTTGGGCGAACCGCAATCCAAGATCCGTCTTCTAAGATGTATTTCAATACGTTAGAAGTTGGAAGTCCGATTTCAGAAACGACTCCGTTCGCATCTTTTTGTTCATTTACTGCGAAGTCTTGTGCTAGAGCTACTTTCAAGCCTCCAAAGCTTGTTGGAACTGAAGCGCGTAAGCCGTCTAATAAGGCTTTGATTTTTTGTGGACCTTCTAAACCAGCTACTGTTACAGAAATTGTTTTTTCTAAGAAGTAACCGTGTTTTGCATATAATGCTTGAAGTCCGTCGTATAAAGTCTTGCCTTCGTTCTTGAAGTGTGCTGCTACTTCTGTAAGTAATAACACTGCTTGAACGGCATCTTTATCACGTACGAATGATTTCACTAGGTATCCGTAGCTTTCTTCGAAACCGAACATGAAAGTATGATCTCCAGTTTCTTCGTCATGTTGGATTTGTTCTGCGATGAATTTGAATCCTGTTAATACATTCATCATTTCAGCGCCATAACTCTTAGCAACTGCTGTTGGAAGTTCGCTACTTACGATTGATTTCACGACAAGCGCATTACTTGGAAGAGTTCCTGCTTGTTGGTGAGCGTATAATAAGTAATCAACTAAGATAGCCGCGATTTGGTTTCCTGTAATCACTTGGTAGCTTCCATCTGGCAAGCGTACGGCTGCACCCATACGGTCCGCATCCGGGTCAGTCGCTAATAATACGTCAGCGCCCACTTTTTTTCCTAATTCTACCGCATATTCAAACGCGCCTGCTTCTTCAGGATTTGGAGATTTAACTGTTGAGAAATCTCCATCTGGCTTTGCTTGTTCTTCAACAATGTGCAAGCCTTTGAAGTTTGCTTGTTCTAATGCTTTTTCAACAAGCATTAAACCTGTACCGTGTAATGGTGTATAAACCACTGATAATCCTTCCACATCGCTAAGAAGTTTTGGATTTACAGAGACAGTTTTGATTTCTTTCAAGTACGCATCATCGACATCTTTTCCGATAATCTTTACACGTCCTGATGCTTCTAAAGCTTCATCATCTAACACTTCAAGTGCAAGCGGATTAGCTACTTGGCGCACATATGCTGTTAAAGCATCCGCATCTTTTGGAGGCATTTGACCGCCGTCTTCACCATAGACTTTATATCCGTTGTAAGCCGCTGGGTTATGACTCGCTGTAATCATAATTCCGGCAAATGTATGCAAGTGACGTACTGCAAATGATAATTCTGGTGTTGGGCGTAAGCTTTCAAATACATATGACTTAATTCCGTGAGTCGCTAATGTACGTGCAGACTCCATTGCGAATTCTGGTGAAAAATGACGTGAATCATAAGCAATCGCTACCCCACGTTTTTTCGCTTCTTCCCCGTAACTTTCAATTAAGCGTGATAATCCTTCTGTTGCCTGACGCACTGTATAAGTGTTCATGCGATTAATCCCAGGTCCAACAATTCCACGCATTCCCGCAGTACCAAATTCTAATGGTGTATAGAAGGCTTCCTCTTTTTGAACGTCATCCATTGATTGTAATTGCACCTTTAATCCTTCTTCTAGTGCATCAAAAGATTCCCATAGTTTTGCTGTTTCTTTCCAACTCATTTGCATCCGTCTCCTTCTACTGAGTAATAATGTCTTACTTTCTTTTATTATCTATGATTTTCCGAATAGTTTCAACCTCTTTGTGAACTAAAAATCAAGATTTTGAACTTCGAAGCCGTATTCCTGAATATGTGTTTTCAACATATGCAAGAATCGTTCTGCTTCCTTCGATAATTTTCGTTGATCGTGTTGTAAGATTCCGAGTTCCATTGTATCTTCTACGTCCAGAGGAACCGCAACAATCTTATCATCATTTAGCTTACTACTAATAATCCCTGAACTGATGGTGTATCCATTTAAACCGACCATTAGGTTAAAGATGGTCGCACGGTCACTAACCTTAATACTCTTCTTATGTTCCATCGTGCTGAGGATTTCCTCTGAGAAGTAGAATGAGTTTTCTTCCCCTTGTTCATAAGATAAATAAGGGTAGTCTTCTAACTCTTCTAATGTGATACTCTTCTTCTCTGCTAATGGATTTTGTGTGCTTAAGAACACGTGTGGTTTCGCCGTAAAGAGTGGTGTAAATACTAAGTCTTTCTCCTTGAATAATTTTTCCATGACTTTGCGGTTGAAATCATTCAAATACAAGACACCAATCTCACTCTTATAGTTCGTAATGTCTTCTAAAATGTTTTGGGTCTCCGTTTCACGAAGCGTGAATTGATATTCATCTCCTGCTTCCTTTTGAATAAAATCAACGAAGGCATGCACCACAAACGCATAGTGTTGCGCGGATACAGAGAATGTCCGTTTCCGTTTTGTTTGTCGCTTATATTTCTCTTCCATCAAATTGACTTGGTCTAACACTTGGCGAGCATAAACTAAAAACTCACGCCCTTCTCCCGTCAATGTAATTCCGGTATTCCCCCGTTGAAACAGGGTGATATCCATTTCTAATTCCAACTCACGAATGGCCTTTGATAAACTTGGTTGGCTGACATATAAGTCTTTTGCGGCTTCATTCATAGAGCCTTTTTCAACGATTTTCTCGAAATAAATTAATTGTTGAATTCTCATCCGACCACTCCCTTCTATTACGTTTATTGTACCATCTTCTAGCAAAAATAAAAATAAACTCCTCCATGCAAGTGCATGAAGGAGTCGATAGGAATTTGTTCTTATTCTTGGAATTTGAATACGACTGAAGAATCGTATAATTTAAGAACTTTTTCAAATAAAATTTTGCTTGCAATCGCTGCTGCAATTGGCACAACGAACCATACAATAGCTGCTAAGGCAACATTCAATCCAGCATCGATAGAAGCTAACGGTCCTACTAACCCTACGATACCAAACCCTGCAGATTGTGGAGTACCGCTTACTGAGAATAGCGCTACTGGAATCGCTGAAAGAATCGCTGTTGATAAACATGGAATCAAGATTACTGGGTATTTGAATAAGTTAGGCATCATTAATTTCATTGCCCCTAGAGCGATGGCTAATGTTACCCCTGATTTATTGACTTTCCATGAGTGAACCACTAATGCTACGGCTGTTGCAGCAACCCCCATAGCAGCGGCCCCGGCAGATACACCGTTTAATTGAATTGCTAACCCAATCGCTACAGTTGAGATTGGAGAAATAATTAATGTTGCGAATGAGCAGCAGATTAAGATTGACATCAAGATTGGTTGTAATGTTGTGAACTCGTTGATGACTTGACCAATGGCTGCTGTAATCATTTTAACGTATGGTAATAGTAATAATCCGATAAATGCAGATCCCACCCCAACGACGATTGGCATTGCAACAACGGCAGTTGAACCAAATTTATCTTTGATCAGCATTAACATTCCCACAGCGATACCAGCAGTGACCATTGTATTAATCAAGTCCCCTGTTCCAGCACCAACATATTTTTGAAGTTCTGCATTATACGTCACTACCCCACTGGCTACGAAGCAGGCCCCTGCAACAACCATCATCGGCATTGGTTTAAATCCGAATTGTAATGCAATTAAGCCCCCGATAATCAGTGGAGTTGCTAATTGGAAAATAACCGCGATTTGCGTAATGGTTACTGCGATTGGATATTGACTAAAATGTTTTAAAATTGCTGAAAGAACGGCATTTGGAATCAGTCCGACGATAACCCCTAGGGCTGTCCCTGCTAAGATTTTATTGATAAAAACTGAAGCCGTCATTTTTTGTTTTGCTTGTGCTTCCATAGTTTTGTCCCCCTCTAATCTGAGCTATTTAGCTCCAAGAATTTGTTCTTTACAATGAACCAATGCTGTTAAAAACTCACAATATGGTGTTGGAACGCCATATTTTTGTCCTTTACGCACTACCGCTCCGTTGATGTAGTCGATTTCTGTTAAACGATTATTTTCATTTAAGTCTTGATACATCGATGGGTGATGAAGCCCGATTGTTTCACGATTATAACAATTCGTTTCGATGAAATCTACAATTTCTGAAACATTTAACAGAATGTTTTCATTTTTTGCAACTTCTGAAAATTCTTTCACAATATTTTCAACAATCAAGTGTGCAGTCGTTGTAGAACCAAACTCATACATATTACTCATCAAGATGGTGCAAAGTCCATTCATCGTTCCATTTACACATGCTTTCTTATAAATGGCGAATAGAATATTCTCAGAGTAAGACGCATTTAAACCGCCGCTGTTCAACACCTCAACGATTTCTTCAGCATTCGCTTTTGCCTCTGGTGTATCTACTAAGTTCTTCAAAGCTACCGTTCCACTACCGAAGAGTTTGACGCGACCTGGTCCTTCCATTCCAGCCGTCCACATCGTATTTCCGATAAAGATATCTTCTTTTGGAACAAATTGTTCAATTACTTCTTCATGTCCAATTCCATTGAGTAAGCAAAGGACTCTTGTTTCATCATGAATCACTGGTTTCAAATCTGTTAGCATACCTTCTAATTGCATCGCTTTTGTAAATAAAATGATTAGGTCACTTGTCATTGCTTCTGTGACTTCACTTTGAAGCACCGCTGGTAATTTTACAACGATTTCTTCTCCATTATAGTTTGCCTTTAGTCCTTCTTTTTGAATGGCATCCACATGATCTTTCCATCCATCGACGAGGAGCACTTCATGCCCTGCTTGATGGAGCATTAACCCAAAGCGACTTCCCATAGCGCCAGCACCTGCGATTGTAATTTTCATTGTAATTCCTCCTTTATAATTAAAAAACTTATTGTTTCCGTCTTTATTCTTTGTTACAATTATTGTGTAGTATTTCACTTAAGAAAACAGGAGATGTCAAATGGATATTAAACACCTTCACTACTTCATTAGTATCGTTGACCATGGCGGATATTCCAATGCCGCTCGTAGTTTATTCATTACGCAACCGACCCTTTCTCAAACCATTAAAAAATTAGAATCCGAATTACATACTCCGCTTTTTATTCAGCAAACTAACAATAGTATTCGACTGACTGAAGCTGGACAGCTCTTATACGATAATGGTAAGAAAATCATTTCTTTGATGGAAGGGACTGTGGCTCAAATTCATGAGCTTAATCAACCTCAAAAAGAAACGATTCGAATTGGGCTACCGACACTTTTTGCGATCAAATTAATGCCTGAGTTCTCGCGGTTTATGATGTCGCATCCTTCGATTCACTTAACGATGGTACAAGGCGGTTCGCGTGAGCTTCAAACTGCACTAGTGAATGAAGAAATCGACCTTGGTGTTCTCTCATTTCCAAAGATTGAGTCTGACATTATGATTGAACCGTTCCAGCAACACTTCGTAGGTTATCACGCAAGTCTTGTCGTTCCTAAAGGGCATCCATTGGCTACAAGAGATTCCGTCACCTTTGAAGACTTAAAGGGTGAACGTTTCAGCACTCTGTCTAAACACTTTATGCTTGGAAAGTTATTACACCAACGCTCAAGATATTTTGGTTTTGAACCGAATATTGTTTATGTGGACGATAACTGGGAAGTACTCCTTGCCAGTCTTGCAACGTTTAACTCCGTTTGCATCATGGCGTTAGAGTATAAAGAATTTTACCCAGACGACAATCTTGTTTGGATTCCACTTCTGGATAAAAATGGATTTTTCCCAATCGGAGTTGCCTATCGTCCAAACGAAACATATTCGCAAAACATCTTAGAACTCATTGAATTATTACGAACTTTATAAGGATTCCTCTGTTTTCATTGTACCCTCCTTGTGAAGTTTTTACCAATTGAATTTTCTTATAGTTGTATTAGTTTTTCTTATAGAACAGCAAAAAAGGAACTTACTTTTTTTAAAGTAAGTTCCTTTCGTTTTATAGATGAATTGAACTAGATAGCCCAGTCTCCGTTACGGAAGATTGAAACAACAGTACCGTCTTCACGGATACCGTCAACGTTCATTTCTGGTCCACCGATCATGAAGTCCACGTGAACATCAGCACGGTTTAATCCAGCTTCTCTTAATTCTTCTTCAGTTTCGAAGTTTTCTCCACCTTTAACGCTTGTTGCATAAGCAGAACCGATCGCTAAGTGGTTTGATGCATTTTCATCGAATAATGTGTTGAAGAATGTGATTCCTGATTGTGAGATTGGTGATGGGTCGCTTACTAACGCAACTTCACCTAATCCAAGAGCACCATTGTTTTCGAATACTAAGTCTTTCATTACTTGGTCTCCTTTTTCAGCAGATACTTCTGTGATTTGGCCGTCTTTGAAAGTCACTTTGATGCCTTCGATAATGTTACCGTTGTAGCTCAATGGTTTTGTACTTGATACATATCCATCAGCGACGCGGAAATCAGGAGCTGAGAAGACTTCTTCTGTTGGCATGTTTGCGATGAAGTGTTCTCCTTGAGCGTTCAAGCTTCCAGCACTTTCCCAAACATGGTTTTTAGGCATTCCAAGAGTTAAGTCTGTTCCTGGTGCAGTGTAGTGTAGTTTCACGAATTGTTCTTTGTTTAAGATAGAAGCTTTAGCATCTAATTTTTCTTCATGTTCTTTCCAAGCTGCCACTGGATCATCAGCGTATACACGGCAAGTTTTGAAGATTTGATCCCATAATAAATCTACTGCTTCTTCGTCAGTTGCAGCATTAGGGAAAACTTTCTTCGCCCATTCTTTACCTGCAGCAGCTGCTACAGTCCAGCTCACTTTGTTGGCTTGTGTTGCTGTACGTAATGGTTTTAATGCAAGGCTTAATGCTTTTGTTGATTTTTGAAGACGTTCTGCTGATACTCCAGCGAATGCATCTGGGTCAGCTGAGCGAACGTTTAAGCGGCTTGCTTTCTTCTCTAATAAGTAGTTCATTTCTGCTACACGGTATTCTGGAACGTTTGTGATACGGTCTTCTGCAGCGTGTAATAAGCGTTCACGGCCTACGAAATCGTCTGCCCATGATACGATTACTTCGCTTGCTCCGTGTGCATAAGCTTCTTTTACTAATAAACGAGCTAAAGGTGCTTGGTCTACGTCAATCACAATATTCACTGTGTGACCTGGTTGCACGTTAATCCCTGTTGAGATTAATAATTTAGCGTATTTTTCTAAGTTTTTGTCGAAATCTTTTAATACCATATTGACACTCCTTTTAAAATAACTATCTTCATCCTATCATATTTCTAGTTGAAATTCTTATAAAACACTTCATCTAGGTATAAACCATGAGCAGGAGCTGTTGGTCCTGCCGCATTTCGATCCATCGCTTCTAGAATTTGCTTCATCTCTTCTACTTCCCGTAAGCCGTCTCCAATTTGAAGCGCCGTTCCAACTAAAATGCGAACCATATTGTAAAGGAAACCTTTACCCTCAAAAGTGAAAATTAATTCATCACCGTTTCTCTTCACTTCTGCTTTCGTCACAACGCGAACTTTGGAGTCTTTATCGCTTTTTGTCGAACAAAAACTTGTAAAATCATGTTCTCCAATCACTGCTTCAAAAGCCTTGTTGATGCGGTCTACATCCGTTTTGAATGGGTGATGCAGCTCATACTGACGACGAAACGGGCTCTGTATAGCAGCAGTCGTTACTTTATAGATGTATCGTTTCCCTGTCACACTATAGCGCGCGTGGAAGTCTTCTGACACTGCCTCGGCCGAGACAATCCGAATTGACGTCGGTAATAAACTATTCATCGCACGAACAAGAGATACTGCTTCGATAGCTTTGGGATAGTCGATATGAACGACTTGTCCGTTGGCATGCACCCCAGAGTCTGTACGACCAGAGCCACTAACAGGAATATATTGGCCCTTTGTCATCTTCTTCAGCGCTTTATTCAGTTCTGCTTGAATGCTATTCCCATTCTCTTGCACTTGAAATCCAACATACGGCGTACCATCATATTGAATGACGAGTTTATATCGCTGCATCCTTTTCCCTTCTTTCAAAAAAGAGCTTGACAAGTCAAGCTCCTTATTTTTTATGCTTTTAATACAAATAATAAAATCGTTACGGCCACAAGGGATAATCCCGCAATGGCATCACGCATTTCATAGTTTAGAACACGGTACTTACTGCGTCCGTCTCCGCCTTGGTATCCACGTGCTTCCATGGCTGTTGCCAAGTCTTCGGCACGGTTTAATGAACTAACAAACAGCGGAATTAAGATTGGGATAATCGCCTTCATTTGTTCGAATAGATTTCCTTCTCCAAAATCAACCCCACGAGCCCGTTGCGCGTTCATAATTTTTTGTGCTTCGTCCATTAATGTTGGTACAAAACGCAGTGCAATAGATAACATTAATGCCACTTCATGCACTGGGAATTTCACAACCGCTAATGGCCTCATTACAGCTTCAATTGCATCTGTTAATTGCAATGGCGCAGTTGTTAGTGTTAATAGCGTTGAAAACGAGATAATTAATACGAATCGTAAGAAGATGAATACCGCATTAATAAGCCCCTCAGATGTTACTTGAATGAATCCCCATTGGAAGTAGACGTCTCCACCACTTGTAAATAAGATTTGGAGCGCTACCGTAAAGAGAATCACCCAAATTAACGGTTTAATCCCTTTCCAGAAGAAACCTAATGGAATCTTCGATAAGAGTAAAGCAATCAGTGTATAGGCGATTAATAAGCCATATGTCACCCAGTTATTCGCTAAGAAGATGACTAACACGAATGCAAATGTTCCAATTAATTTTGTTCTTGGATCGAGTTTATGAATCCATGAATCGCCTTGTAAGTAGCGACCTAAAATAAGTTTATCGAGCACTTGTGTCACCTCCGTTTTTCGAATGTGAAACAAGTAAGTCTGCTAAAGCGTCAAGGTTCATTGGACGAGCGTCTGTTTGGAATCCTTTTGCTTTTAGCTTTTCAACAAACTGAACAGTCGAAGGCAAGCCTAGTTGTTTTTCTTGTAACCAAGCAGCATCCGCAAACACTTCTTCAGGAGTCCCTGTTTTTACCACAGTTCCCTTTTCACACACAATGACGTAATCCGCATAATCGCTAACGTCATTCATTTGGTGTGTTACAAGGACGATTGTAATGCCTTTTTCGCGTTGGAGTTGCGCAAACATCTCCATCATCTCAAAGCGTCCTTTAGGATCTAATCCCGCTGTTGGTTCGTCTAAGACTAATACTTCTGGTTGCATCGCTAACACGCCAGCAATCGCTACACGACGCATTTGTCCCCCAGATAAATCAAATGGTGACTTATGTAAAACCTCTTCAGGAAGTCCCACAATCTTTAGCGTTTCTTTCGCTAGCTGGTTTGCTTCTTCTTCACTTGCTCCGAAGTTCTTTGGCCCAAAAGCAATATCTTTTTCAACCGTTTCTTCGAAGAGTTGTGATTCTGGAAATTGGAATACGATACCGACTTTTTGGCGCAGTGGCTTCAAGTCTTTATTGCTCGTTTCAGAATCAACTACACGGTCGCCAAGTGTTACCGTACCCGATGTTGGTTTCAGTAACGCATTTAAGTGTTGTAAAATAGTCGATTTCCCAGAACCTGTATGTCCGATGATAGCCGTGTACTTTCCTGATGGAATATTGAAGTTCACATCAAATAGCGCACGTGTTTCAAAAGGTGTGTTTGCTTGGTATGCGAAATTTACTTCGTTAAAACGGATGTCCATAACCATTCCACCAACCCTTCTTCATCAAGATACGCTTCAGGAACTTCCATCCCTTTTTCGCGAAGTACTTCGATTAATTTCTCAGCAAACGGCACATCGAGTCCCTTTTCAACAAGCTTCGTACCTAATTTGAAGATCTCTTCAGGAGTTCCGATTTGTTGAATTTGACCTTGTTCCATTAACACAATACGGTCTGCTTGTGCTGCTTCATCTAAATCATGTGTAATCGAAATGACCGTAATATTTTTTTCTTTGTGTAATTTTTGAATCGTGCCGATAACTTCCATGCGTCCTTTAGGATCTAGCATCGAAGTGGCTTCGTCAAGAATAATGACAGAAGGTTCTAGGGCTGTTACACCAGCAATCGCCACACGTTGCTTTTGACCTCCTGATAGTCGTGCAGGTTCCTTCGTTCTGAAGTCACTCATTTTCACCATTTCAAGAACGCGTGTCACACGCTCTAACATTTCTTCTCGAGGGAGTCCGATATTTTCTAATCCGAAGGCAATGTCATCCTCCACCGTTGTCCCAACAAATTGGTTGTCTGGATTTTGGAAGACCATCCCTACTGCGCGTCTAGCGTCATATACAGTCTCGTCATTTAAAACAACACCATTAATCAGAACTTCTCCGCTACCTGCTTCGATAAGCCCATTCATGACTTTGGCTAATGTTGATTTCCCTGATCCATTATGCCCGATGATGGCTAACCATTCACCGCGTTCGACCTTTAAAGATACTCCAGCCAACGCTTCACGCTCATCCTCTTCATGATAACGATAATGGATGTTATTTAACTCAATAATTGTTGATTGCAACGGGGACACCCCTTTCCCTTTTCCTATGTATGTATAAAAATATGTATAAATAAAAAAACACACTTTTTCATGATGAAGTGCTCCCCCGCCAAAAACTTGGCGGGAAAACAACGAGCTAGACTAAATAATCTGAGAAAGAATAAGGCTACCTGTTCAGTAGCCCCAGACTTTCCATCTTAATAAGCAAGATGATTATTACCATCATGACGCTCTTTTCAACCATCGAAAAGTGTTCGATTGAATGTTTATTAAACTAATTCAATGATAACCATTGGTGCAGCATCGCCACGACGAGGTTCAGTTTTAAGAATACGAGTGTATCCACCTTGACGTTCGCTGTAACGTGATGCTAAATCATTAAATAATTTTTGTAACGCTGTTTCAACAACGATTGATTCGCCTTCTTCACGAACATCTGCTACTTCGTTACGTACAAATGCAGCTGCTTGACGGCGAGCATGTAAGTCACCACGTTTACCTAAAGTAATCATTTTTTCTACAGTAGAACGGATTTCTTTAGCACGAGCTTCAGTTGTAACGATACGTTCGTTAATAATTAAGTCAGTTGTCAAGTCACGTAATAACGCTTTACGTTGTGAACTTGTACGTCCTAATTTACGATAAGCCATTTTTAATATTCCTCCTTCTTAAGAGTTTCTATTAGTCTTCACGACGTAAGTCTAAATTTAAATCGATTAATTTTTGTTTCACTTCTTCAAGCGATTTACGACCTAAGTTACGTACTTTGATCATTTCCGCTTCAGACTTGCTTGTTAATTCATGTACTGTGTTAATTCCAGCACGTTTTAAGCAGTTATATGAACGAACTGATAAATCTAGTTCTTCAATAGTCATTTCAAGAAGACGTTCTTTTTGAGTTTCTTCTTTTTCGACCATGATTTCCATAGGATGTGCTTCATTTGTTAAATTAACAAAGATATTTAAGTGCTCAGTTAAGATACGAGCCGCTAAACTAACAGCATCTTGAGGAGCGATTGAACCATCTGTCCATACATCAAGAGTTAGTTTATCATAAATATTTTTTTGACCAATACGAGTGTTTTCGACTTGGTAGTTCACTTTACTAATCGGAGTATAAATAGAATCAATTGGGATTACACCAATTGGCATATTATCAGATTTATTGTAGTCAGAGCGAACATATCCACGACCATTTTTAGCATTCATACGAACATGGAAGTGATATCCTTCAGCTACTGTACAGATATATAAATCAGGGTTTAGAACTTGAATGTCGCTATCATGTTTGATATCGCCTGCAGTTACTACCGCTGGACCTTTAACATCAATTTCTAATACTTTATTTTCATCTTCAGTGAAAGACTTCAATGCAATTTTTTTAATGTTTAAAATGATTGCAGCTACGTCTTCAACCACGCCATCTATTGTTGAAAATTCATGTAAAACGCCATCCATTTGGATATCTGTTACTGCAGTACCAGGGAGTGACGATAATAAGATTCGGCGTAATGAGTTCCCTAAGGTAGTACCATAACCGCGTTCAAGTGGCTCAACAACGAATTTACCAAACTTTGCATCTTCGCTGATTTCGATCGTTTCAATTTTTGGTTTTTCAATTTCGATCATGTTTTTTACCCCTTTCAAAACGTACGTTCAATGTGCGATTGTCCGACAAAATTCAACAATAACAATCCATTACACACGACGGCGTTTTGGAGGACGACATCCATTATGAGGGATTGGTGTTACGTCACGAATTGCTGTCACTTCTAATCCAGTAGCTTGTAATGAACGAATAGCAGCTTCACGACCTGAACCAGGACCTTTAACAGAAACTTCTACAGTTTTCATTCCATGCTCCATTGAACCTTTTGCAGCAGATTCAGCAGCCATTTGAGCAGCAAATGGTGTTGATTTTTTAGAACCTTTAAATCCTAAAGCACCTGCAGAAGACCATGAAACAGCATTACCATGAACGTCTGTAATCATAACAATTGTATTATTAAATGTTGAACGGATGTGTGCTACACCAGATTCAATATTCTTTTTCACGCGGCGTTTGCGTACAACTTTCTTTGCCATGAAGAATTAACCTCCTTCTTCTCTAAATTATTTTTTCTTACCTGCAATAGCCTTAGCTGGGCCTTTACGAGTACGAGCATTATTTTTTGTGTTTTGACCACGAACTGGTAAACCACGACGGTGGCGAACTCCACGGTATGAACCAATTTCCATCAAGCGTTTGATGTTTAAGTTCACTTCACGACGTAAGTCACCTTCAATTTTTAGTTTATCCACTTCAGCACGGATACGGTCTAACTCATCGTTCGATAAATCGCGAACACGAGTATCTTCACTAACGTTAGCAGCTGCTAAGATTTGTTTTGAAGTAGTAATACCGATACCGTAAATATAGGTTAAAGAAATAACAACACGTTTTTCACGTGGAATATCCACACCTGCAATACGAGCCATACTAATGAGTACCTCCTTATATATTATCCTTGACGTTGTTTATGTTTGGGATTTTGACAAATCACCATAACTTTACCATTGCGTTTAATTACTTTACATTTTTCGCAAATTGGTTTTACTGATGCTCTAACTTTCATTTAAGTTCCCTCCTCTATTTCATTAACGGAGTCCATTATTTAAAGCGATACGTGATTCTTCCGCGCGTTAAGTCGTACGGTGATAATTCAACCGTTACTTTATCGCCCGGTAAAATTTTAATGTAGTGCATCCGGATTTTTCCAGATACATGCGCTAAAACCTCATGACCGTTTTCAAGTTCGACCTTGAACATCGCATTCGGTAATGTTTCATTAACAATACCTTCAATTTCAATTACGTCTTCCTTTGCCATGTCTCATCCTCCTTACTTGTAAAAAGTTTTTACGGATTATTTGACGGACTTCTACCGTTATCTAACTTTCTAAGTATACCATTTTAGCTACCATAATTGCAAGATAACAGGCAGTTCCTAGCGAGGTTCGCCCATAATTGATTGAATTGTTTTGAAGAGATTGTCAATGCCGCTTTCTCCATCAACATTACGTAATAAGCCTTTTGCATTATAGTAGTTTAAGATTGGTTTTGATTGTTCAATGTTAATTTGAATTCGATTTTCCACTGTTTCAGGTTTGTCGTCTTCACGTTGATAGAAATCATGAGAACCACAACGATCACATGTACCTTCTACTTTAGGTGGATTATTTGTTTTGTGGTAAGTTGCACCACAGTTACGACAAATAATTCTTCCTGTTAGACGTTGCATTAAGATTTCTGGGTTCACTTCGATGTTAATTACTGCATCGATTGAGCGGTTTAATTCCGCTAAGATTTTATCAAGTGCTTCCGCTTGTGCTTGAGTACGTGGGAAACCGTCCAATAAGAATCCTTTTTCTGTATCGGCTTGTTGTAAACGTTCCTTTACAATGCCGTTTGTTACTTCATCAGGTACTAATTCGCCTTTATCCATGAATGATTTAGCTTTTAGACCTAATTCAGTTTCTTGTTGCATAGCAGCACGGAACATATCTCCTGTTGAAATATGTGGAATTCCGTATGTAGCAACGATTTTTTCTGCTTGAGTACCTTTACCTGCACCAGGTAAACCCATTAAGATAATGTTCATAGTTGCCTCCTAGAATCATAACTGAAGAACTGACAAAACGCATTGCTGCATCTTGTCAATTTCTCCCATTATTCCTCAATAAATCCTTTATACTTACGTTTGATTGTACGTCCTTCAATTTGTCGGCTTAACTCTAACGCTACCCCAACAACGATTAGAAGGTTTGTACCACCAAGCATCAATCCTCGTGGTAAGTTCCATAATGCTGAAGCTACCATCGGAAGAATTGAAATACCACCAAGATAAAGAGCACCAACTGTACTTAATCGTAGTAAAGTACCTGAAACAAATTGTTCTGTATCTTTACCAGGACGGACACTTAAAATATATCCGCTTGATTTTTGTAAGTTTTCTGCTACTTTCTCTGGGTTTACTTGAACGAAAGCATAGAAAAATGTAAATACAACAATTAACACTGTGTATAATGTTGCACCAGCAGGTTTTGAAAAATCAAAAATGTTAGTGGCAAGTTGGTACCAGCCAGATTCACTATGATCTTTTGCATACAAACTTAAAATAGTTGATGGCAATGTCATAAATGAACTAGCGAAGATAACCGGAATTACCCCTGCAGAGTTGATTTTTAAAGGTAACCAAGATGTTTCACTTGAACCAGTTGCACGTTTTGAGTATGAGATTGGTAAGCGACGTTGCGCTTGTTCAATATATACTACTAACATAACGACTAAAACAATCGCTACGATTAATGCAACTGTGAATCCTACTGCACGATAAAAGTCAGTGTCTGTACGACCTTGAATTTGATTTACATAGAATTCATAAATATCATGTGGCATTCTTGCTACAATACCTGCGAAGATTAGAACGGAAACCCCGTTACCAATCCCCTTAACGGTAATCATATCTCCCAACCATGTTAGGAACATGGAACCAGCTGTTAACACAAGTGCAATCATTAAGAATGTTTTGATCCCTGGGTTGTTAATTAACCCATAGTTTGACCAAACATTAAATCCAAAAGAAATTGCATAAGCTTGGAAAAATCCAATTAAAATTGTTAAATAACGTGTTGCCGAATTTAATTTACGACGACCAACTTCCCCTTGTTTAGACCACTCAACAAACGTTGGTAGAATATCCATTTGTAACAATTGGACAACAATGGATGCAGTGATATAAGGCGAAACTCCCATTGAGAACAATGAGAAGTTCGATAAAGCCCCACCACTAAATGTATTTAACAATCCGAAAATTCCTGTAGTTGCAAATGTCTGAATCGCTCCAGCATTTACACCAGGAACAGTAACTTGTGATCCAATACGAAAGATAATTAGAATCGACAATGTAAATAACAGACGTTTTCTAATATCTTTCATTTGAACAGCATTCTTTAGTAGAGTGAACATTAAATCACCTCTACAGTTCCACCTGCAGCTTCAATAGCTTCTTTTGCTGCTTGCGAGAATTTATTTGCTTTTACAGTTAACTTGCGTTCAAGTTTACCATTAGCTAACACTTTGATACCGTCTTTTTCGTTTTTAACGATACCAGCCTCAACTAGTACAGCCGCAGTTACTTCTTGACCATCTTCAAAACGGTTTAATGTTCCAAGATTTACAACTGCATATTCTTTACGATTAATATTTTGGAAACCACGTTTTGGAATACGACGGAATAATGGAGTTTGTCCACCTTCGAATCCTAATCTAACGCCACCGCCTGAACGAGCTTTTTGTCCTTTGCTTCCGCGTCCAGCAGTTTTACCATTTCCTGAACCTTGACCTCTACCAACACGGTTACGTTCTTTACGTGAACCTTCAGCTGGTTGTAATTCATGAAGTTTCATGTTCCGGGCACCTCCTCTTATAAGTTTTAAATTAAACTTCCTCAACATCCACTAAATGTGAAACTGTGTTAACCATGCCTTTGATAGCTACGTTAGCTGGTTTAACAACTGTTGAACGAATTTTTGTTAAGCCTAATGCTTTACAAGTATCGATTTGGTTTTGAGGACGTCCAATCAAGCTTTTCTTTAAAGTAATCTTTAATTCTGCCATTTTAATGTCCTCCTTATCCTAAAAGTTCTTCAACTGATTTGCCACGTAATGCAGCAACATCTTCAACACGTTTTAATTGTTTTAATCCTTCGATTGTAGCACGAACCATGTTAACTGGTGTGTTTGAACCTAAAGATTTTGAAGTTACGTCTGAAATACCTGCTAATTCAACAACGGCACGAACTGGTCCACCTGCTGCAATTCCTGAACCGGCTTGAGCTGGTTTTAACAATACGTTACCACCGCAGAAGCGACCGATAACTTCGTGAGGAATTGTAGAACCACTAGTTGGAACTTCAATAAGGTTTTTCTTAGCATCTTCAATAGCTTTACGAATAGCTTCTGGTACTTCTTGAGCTTTACCAGTACCGAAACCAACATGTCCATTATGGTCACCGACAACTACTAAAGCAGCAAAACGTAAACGACGTCCACCTTTTACAACTTTTGTAACGCGGTTAATCGCAACAACACGATCTTCTAATTCTAAGTTTCTTGCATCAATATTAACCATGAAATGTGGATCCTCCTTTTCCTAGAATACTAGTCCATTTTCACGTGCAGCTTCAGCTAAAGCTTTTACACGTCCATGGTATAAGTATCCACCACGGTCAAAGACTACTTCTTTAATATTTTTTTCAAGTCCGCGTTCTGCAATTAATTTACCTACAGCAGAAGCTTCCTCAGTTTTTGTTCCGTTTTCTACATTAGTATCTAAAGTAGAGGCACTTGCTAGCGTCACACCCGCTACGTCATCAATTAATTGAGCGTAGATGTTTTTGTTAGAACGAAAAACGTTCAAGCGTGGGCACTCAGCAGTACCAGAGATTTTACGACGAACACGTGCGTGACGAGTTTGACGCACTTTATTTTTGTCTGGTTTTGTAATCACAATTTTCACCTCTTATTAATTAATCATGCTGCGATAAGCGCAACAAAAGGTAAATAATCGCTAAAATTATTTACCTGTTTTACCTTCTTTACGACGTACAAATTCATCAACGTAACGAATTCCTTTACCTTTATAAGGTTCTGGAGGACGTACGCCACGAATGTTAGCAGCTAATTCGCCAACTTTTTGTTTGTCATAACCTTTAACGATTACTTTTGTATTTGAAGGAACTTCGATTTCGATACCTTCTTCTGGAGTGAACTCCACTGGATGAGAATATCCAACGTTTAATACAAGTTTTTTACCTTGTAATTGAGCACGATATCCAACCCCGATTAATTCCAATTCTTTTTGGAATCCTTCAGTAACACCAACTACCATGTTGTTGAATACTGCGCGAGTTGTTCCGTGGATTGTTTTGTTTTCTTTTGAATCATCTGGACGAGTGAATACTACTTCACCTTCGCGTTGTTCTAAAGAAATGTTTTGGTTAAATGTATAACTTAATTCACCTTTAGGACCTTTAACAGTAACTGTGTTGTCCTTTAAGTCTACTGTTACTCCAGCTGGAATAACGACTGGTTTATTACCGATACGGCTCACTTGGCTGCACCTCCTTGTTTTCTAGATTACCAAACGTATGCTAGAATTTCTCCACCTACGTTTTTAGCTCTTGCTTCTTTGTCTGTAATAACACCTTCTGATGTTGATACAATAGCGATTCCTAAACCGTTCAATACTTTAGGAACTTCACCTGTTTTAGCATAAACACGTAAACCAGGTTTAGAAATACGTTTCAATCCTGTAATTACACGTTCGTTATTTTTTCCATATTTCAAGAACACTTTCATGATGCCTTGTTTACCATCTTCTTCAACTGAGAAGTCTTTGATGAATCCTTCAGATTTTAAGATGTTTGCAATAGCAACTTTCATGTTTGATGACGGAACTTCTAGTGATTCGTGACGAACCATGTTCGCGTTACGAATACGAGTTAAGAAATCCGCGATTGGATCTGTCATAACCATTAATGAGTACCTCCTTTATCAAGTAGTAATGATTACCAACTTGCTTTCTTCATTCCTGGGATTTGCCCTTTATAGGCAAGCTCACGTAAACAAATACGGCAAAGTTTGAATTTACGATAAACTGAATGTGGTCGACCACAACGTTCACAACGAGTATATTCTTGAGTTGAATATTTTTTTGGACGTTTGTTCTTTGCGATCATTGATTTTTTAGCCAAACTACTCGCCTCCTGTGAGTTTTATTTTTATTTTTGGAAAGGCATTCCAAGTTGAGTTAATAATTCTTTTGCTTCTTCGTCTGTATTAGCTGTTGTTACGATAACAATATCCATACCACGAACTTTGTCTACGCGATCGTAGTCAATTTCTGGGAAGATTAATTGTTCTTTAACACCTAATGTGTAGTTACCGCGTCCATCAAAAGATTTTTTAGAAATCCCACGGAAGTCACGTACACGAGGTAATGAAACAGTTACTAACTTGTCTAAGAAGTCATACATACGTTCACCACGTAGAGTAACTTTAGTTCCGATTGGCATACCTTCACGTAAACGGAAACCAGCGATTGATTTCTTCGCAGTTGTTACAACTGGTTTTTGACCAGAGATTAATGTTAACTCTTCAACTGCTTTTTCTAAGTTTTTAGCGTTAGATGTTGCATCACCAACACCCATATTAATAACGATTTTTTCTACTTTTGGTACTTCCATAATTGATTTGTAGTTAAATTTCTCAACTAATGAAGGTACTACTTCGTTTTTGTATTTTGCATTTAAGCGATTCATGCAGGATGGTCCTCCTTCCTCAAATTACTGAATTATGCTTTGTTACGACCTTTAGGTACGCGTACCTTTTCACCGTTTTCTACTTTAAAGCCTGTACGAGTTGCTTTACCTGTAGTTGGGTCTACGAACATTACGTTTGAAACATGAATTGGAGCTTCCACTTCAACGATTCCCCCTGTTTGGTTCGCTTGAGATGGTTTTTGATGTTTCTTAACAATGTTAACACCTTCAACGACTACACGGTCTTTTTTAGGAAAGCTCTTTAAGATTTTTCCTTCTTTACCTTTGTCTTTACCTGAGATTACTTTTACGATATCACCAGTTTTTACGTGCATGTGTTACACCTCCTTCGATTTTGATGAGAATTATAATACTTCTGGAGCTAATGAAACGATCTTCATGTAGTTGTTGTCACGTAATTCACGTGCAACTGGTCCAAAGATACGTGTTCCACGAGGGCTCTTGTCATCACGAATGATTACACATGCATTTTCGTCGAACTTAATGTATGAACCGTCTTTACGACGTGCACCTGATTTAGTACGAACGATTACAGCTTTAACGACATCCCCTTTTTTAACAACTCCACCTGGTGTTGCTTGTTTAACGGATGCAACGATTACATCACCGATATTAGCTGTTTTGCGGCCAGATCCGCCTAGAACTCTAATTGTTAACACTTCACGAGCGCCTGAGTTGTCAGCCACTTTTAGTCGAGTTTCTGTTTGAATCACTATTGGTTCCTCCTTTCAAATGTTTACACAATTTGAAATTAAATAATTACTGCTTCTTCAACAATTTCAACTAAGCGGAAACGTTTTGTTTTTGACAATGGACGAGTTTCCATAATCTTAACAATGTCCCCAACTTTTGCTGAGTTATTTTCATCATGAGCTACAAATTTTTTCGTATATTTAACACGTTTACCGTAAGTTGAGTGACGTTTGTAAGTTTCGATTGCAACTACTAACGTTTTGTCCATCTTATCTGAAACAACGCGTCCTTGATATACTTTACGTTGGTTACGTTCTACAGTCATGTTCATTGCCTCCTTTGCTGATGATTATTTTTGCAATTCTTCTTGACGCAATGCAGTCTTGATACGCGCAATTTGTTTACGTACTTCACGAATGCGTGCTGTACCTTCTAATTGCCCAGTAGCAAGTTGGAATCGTAAGTTGAATAGTTCTTGTTTTAATTCATTTTCTTTTTCAACAAGTTCAGCAGTGGATAACCCTTTAAGTTCTTTCTTAAGTTCATTAACCTTCATTCGATTCACCACCATTTTCTTCGCGTTTCACAAATTTTGTTTTAACTGGCAATTTGTGTGATGCCAAACGTAAAGCTTCGCGTGCTACTTCTTCTGATACGCCAGCGATTTCAAACATCACTTTACCGCGTTTAACTGGTGCAACCCATCCTTCAGGTGCCCCTTTACCAGAACCCATACGAACCCCGATAGCTTTAGCTGTGTATGATTTGTGAGGGAAAATTTTAATCCATACTTTCCCACCACGTTTCATGTAACGTGTCATAGCGATACGTGCTGCTTCGATTTGACGGTTTGTAATCCAGTGAGATTCTGTTGCTTGTAAACCGTATGTACCGAATACTACTTCTTTACCACCTTTAGCTTCCCCGCGCATTTTTCCACGGAACTCACGACGGTGTTTTACACGTTTAGGTACTAACATGTTTATTTCCCTCCTTTCTCAGAGTTTTTGTTCTTTCTTGTTGGTAATACTTCATCGCGGTAGATCCAAGTTTTAACACCTAATTTACCGTATGTTGTATCTGCTTCTTCCCATGCGTAGTCAATGTCCGCACGTAATGTATGCAATGGAACTGTTCCTTCTGAATAGCTTTCAGAACGAGCGATATCGGCACCGTTTAAACGACCTGATACCATTGTTTTGATTCCTTTAGCACCAGCGCGCATTGTACGTTGGATTGCTTGTTTTTGTGCACGACGGAAAGCAATACGACGTTCTAAGTCGCGAGCGATTCCTTCAGCAACTAATTTAGCATCTAAATCAGGTTTTTTGATTTCAACAATGTTGATGTGAACTCGTTTACCTGTTAGTTTGTTTAAGTTTGTACGTAATTTATCTACTTCAGATCCACCTTTACCAATTACCATACCTGGTTTAGCTGTGTGGATTGAAACATTAACACGATTAGCAGCACGTTCAATTTCAATTGTTGAAACGCTAGCTTCGTTTAATTGTTTACGGATATAATCACGGATTTTTAAATCTTCATGTAAGAATTCTGCGAAATCTTTTTCTGCGTACCATTTTGAATCCCAGTCACGGATGATTCCGACACGCATTCCTAATGGATGAATTTTTTGACCCACTGATTATCCCTCCTTCTTCTCTGATACCACTACAGTGATGTGGCTTGTGCGTTTTAAGATTTGTGAAGCTGAACCTTTAGCACGTGGACGGAAACGTTTCATAGTTGGTCCTTCGTTCACGTAAGCTTCACTTACATATAAGTTTTCAACATCTAAGTCGAAATTGTGTTCAGCGTTAGCAATTGCAGACATTAAAACTTTTTCTACGATTGGTGATGCAGAACGTGGTGTAAATTTCAAGATTGAAATTGCGTCACCGATTTTTTTACCTCTAATTAGATCGACAACAAGACGAGCTTTACGAGGTGCAATACGAACTGTTTTAGCAACTGCTTTAGCAGATGTGATTTGTTCTGACATTTTTCAAGTCCTCCCCTCGTTATTTGCGTTTAGATTTCTTATCGTCATTCACGTGACCACGGTAAGTTCTTGTTGGTGCGAATTCACCTAATTTGTGACCTACCATGTCTTCTTGAATATATACTGGAACATGTTTTCTGCCGTCATATACAGCAATTGTTTGTCCAACAAAGTTTGGGAAAATTGTTGAACGACGTGACCAAGTTTTGATCACAACTTTTTTGTCGCTACCTTGAGCAGCTTCAACCTTTTTCATCAAATGATCATCGACGAAAGGTCCTTTTTTCAAACTACGACCCATTACGGAAATCCTCCTTCCAGAATTTTAATAGAATCAGATTTGTTATCTAGTTAATTATTTTTTACGACCACGAACAATAAGCTTGTTAGAACGAGCTTTCTTGCTACGAGTTTTGTATCCAAGAGCTGGTTTACCCCATGGAGATACTGGTGTTGGACGTCCGATAGGAGCGCGACCTTCACCACCACCGTGTGGGTGATCGTTAGGGTTCATTACAGAACCACGAACTGTTGGGCGTTTACGTTTCCAACGAGAACGTCCTGCTTTACCGAAGTTAATTAATTCGTGTTGTTCGTTACCAACAGTACCGATTGTTGCACGGCAAGTTGAAAGAATCATACGAACTTCACCAGAGTTCAAACGAACTAAAGTGTATTTACCTTCTTGACCAAGTACTTGTGCACTTGTACCAGCTGAACGAACTAATTGTCCGCCTTTACCTGGTTTTGTTTCAATGTTGTGGATCACAGTACCCACTGGGATGTTTGCTAATGGTAAAGCATTACCTACTTTAATATCAGCATTTTCTCCTGATTCGATACGTTGTCCTACTTGTAAACCTTTTGGAGCAATGATATATGCTTTAACACCATCTACATAGTGAATTAATGCAATGTTTGCTGTACGGTTTGGATCGTACTCGATTGAGTGAACTACACCTTCAACGTTATCTTTGTTACGTTTGAAGTCGATCACACGGTAAGCACGTTTGTGTCCGCCACCTTGGTGACGTACAGTGATTTTACCTTGGCTGTTACGACCAGCGTTGTTTTTTGATGATTCCAACAAAGTTTTTTCTGGTGTTGACTTTGTGATTTCGCTGAAGTCATAACCTGTCATATTACGACGGCCGTTTGAGGTTGGATTATATTTTTTAATCGCCACGTCTATTTCCTCCTATTATTATAGTAGTTTTTTCTTTCTGAAGATTAAGCTTCTTCAGCGAATAATTGAATATCTTTTGAATCTTTTGTAAGCTTCACAATTGCTTTACGACGTTTGTTAGTGTAACCACCGTAGCGGCCAACACGTTTGAATTTAGCACGTACATTTAAGATGTTAACTTTTTCAACTTTAACACCAAAAATTTCTTCTACGGCTTGACGTACTTGAATTTTGTTAGCACGTACATCAACTTCAAAAGTGTATTTCTTTTCGTCAGTAGCAAGCATTGAAGCTTCAGTAATGATTGGGCGTTTGATTACGTCACGTGCATCCATTATTGAAGTCCCTCCTCTACTTTAGAAAGAGCTGCTTTTGTGAATAATAATTTGTCGTTGTTTACAACGTCTAATACTGTAACATCTGTTTCGTCAACGATTGTAACGTTTGGAATGTTGCGAGCTGCTAATAATGCGAAATCGTTTGAAGATTCTACAACCACTAACACTTTTGTATCAACGTTTAAGTTAGACAATACTTGTGCAAACTCTTTTGTTTTTGGTGCGTCAAATTGTAATGTTTCCACTACAACAAGCTTGTTATCCAATACTTTTTGTGATAATACTGATTTAATCGCTAAGCGACGTACTTTTTTAGGTAATTTGTAACTATATGAACGAGGTGTTGGTCCGAATACAATACCTCCGCCACGCCATTGTGGTGAACGGATTGATCCTTGACGAGCACGACCAGTTCCTTTTTGGCGCCATGGTTTACGGCCGCCTCCGCTTACTGCACTACGGTTTTTAACAGCGTGTGTTCCTTGACGTAATGAAGCGCGTTGCATGATTACTGCGTCGAATACTACATTTTCGTTTGGTTCAATTCCGAAGATTTCTGAGTTTAATTCGATTTCTCCGTTTGTTGTTCCATCTTGTTTAAATAATGTAACTTTTGTCATTCTCTCGTTCCTCCTTCCCTATTTATTATTTAGATTTAATTGCTGTTTTAATTTCTACTAATGATTTCTTAGATCCAGGTACGTTACCTTTGATTAAGATTACATTGCGTTCTGCATCAACTTTCACTACTTCTAAGTTTTGAATAGTGATACGGTCGCCACCCATTTGTCCAGGTAATGCTTTACCTTTGAAAACGCGTGATGGGAATGATGCTCCACCCATTGAACCAGGACGACGGTGGTAACGAGAACCGTGTGCCATTGGTCCGCGAGATTGTCCATGACGTTTGATAGCACCTTGGAAACCTTTCCCTTTAGATGTACCTGTTACGTCAACGATGTCTCCTGCTTTGAATACATCAACTGTAATTTCTTGTCCTACTTCGTACTCGCTAAGCTCGACATTGTTGAATTCACGAATGAAGCGCTTAGGAGTAGCATTTGCTTTTGCTACATGACCTTTAGCAGGGCGATTTGATAAAACTTCACGTAAGTCATCGAAACCTAATTGAACAGCTTCGTAACCGTCGTTTTCGATTGTTTTTAATTGAAGAACAACGTTTGGAGTTACTTCAACTACTGTTACAGGAATAAGTTCACCTGCTTCTGTAAAGTATTGAGTCATCCCTACTTTTTTGCCTAAGATTCCTTTGGTCATGGTTACACCTCCATTTTTCTATTTATTATAATTTGATTTCGATGTCAACGCCGCTTGGTAAATCAAGCTTCATTAAGGCATCAACAGTTTTTGGCGTTGGATTAACGATGTCGATCAAACGCTTGTGTGTACGCATTTCAAATTGTTCGCGAGAATCTTTATATTTGTGAGTCGCACGAATAACTGTGTAAAGCGATCTTTCTGTTGGCAATGGAATTGGACCAGCTACGCTAGCACCAGTTCTTTTTGCTGTTTCTACGATTTTTTCCGCTGATTGATCAAGCGCACGGTGTTCGTAAGCTTTCAAACGGATACGGATTTTTTGTTTTGCCATTGTCTTTCCTCCTTCGTCTAATGTTGTCATAAGACTAGCTCCACGCGAATTTCCGACTTGACCCTTTCGTGGCAAAGCGTCCGGGCGTGTCGCAACCTCTCGTTTCATAGCTCCCCTTCTTATTTTAAGAGGGGGTATGCTGCTTTAGAATTTACATTCCTCTGCGGCACTTTTAATAGTATACAAGATTCTTTTTTTGATTGCAAGCGAAAACCGTTGATTTGACAACATTTATTTATGCACACGCGCCCGTGTGTTCCATTTTGTTTTAAACCCTTTACAAACGTTGTTATATCAACGTTTTTGGTATTTTACTTTGTTTTTTGTTTTTCGCTTTCAATTGTCTGACATTTTAATTTAAAAAATTTTAATAAAAAAAGACTATCCAAAATTGGATAGTCTTGAAAATCAATTTTAAGAAAAATTATTTTTCGATAGAAGCTACTGAACCAGCACCTACAGTACGTCCACCTTCACGGATAGAGAATTTAGTACCGTTTTCGATAGCAACTGGGTGAATTAATTCAACTTCCATAGTTACGTTGTCACCAGGCATTACCATTTCAACGCCTTCTGGTAACAAGCAAACACCAGTGATGTCTGTTGTACGGAAGTAGAATTGAGGACGGTAGTTAGTGAAGAATGGAGTATGACGTCCACCTTCTTCTTTAGTTAATACGTAAACTTCAGCTTTGAATTTAGTATGTGGAGTGATTGTTCCTGGTTTAGCAAGAACTTGTCCACGTTCGATGTTGTCACGTGTAACACCACGTAATAATGTACCAATGTTATCCCCTGCTTCAGCATAGTCTAACAATTTACGGAACATTTCAACACCTGTAACAGTTGTTTTAGAAGTTTCTTCTGAAATACCAACGATTTCAACTTCGTCACCAACACGAACTTGTCCACGTTCAACACGACCTGTAGCAACAGTACCACGACCTGTGATTGAGAACACGTCTTCGACTGGCATCATGAATGGTTTGTCAACGTCACGTTCTGGAGTTGGGATGTATTCGTCAACTGCAGCCATTAATTCTAAGATTTTTTCTTCGTATGAAGCATCGCCTTCTAAAGCGCGTAAAGCAGAACCTGCAACAACTGGAGTGTCATCGCCTGGGAAATCGTATTCTGATAATAAGTCACGAACTTCCATTTCTACTAATTCTAATAACTCTTCATCGTCAACCATGTCAACTTTGTTTAAGAATACAACGATGTAAGGAACACCTACTTGACGTGATAATAAGATGTGTTCACGTGTTTGTGGCATTGGGCCGTCAGCTGCAGATACTACTAAGATAGCACCGTCCATTTGAGCAGCACCAGTGATCATGTTTTTAACGTAGTCCGCGTGTCCTGGGCAGTCAACGTGAGCGTAGTGACGAGTGTCAGTTTCGTACTCAACGTGAGCTGTGTTGATTGTGATACCACGTTCGCGTTCTTCTGGAGCTTTATCGATTGAACCGTAATCTTGAGCTTGCGCGAAACCTTTCTTAGCTAATACAGTTGTAATAGCAGCAGTTAATGTTGTTTTACCGTGGTCAACGTGGCCGATTGTACCAATGTTAACGTGTGGTTTTGAACGGTCAAATTTTTCTTTTGCCATTTAAATGATTCCTCCTAATAATTGAGTTTTGTTAGATTCTATAACAGTATCTACCGATTGTAATTATACCAAAGAACTCTCTTAAAAATCAACTGGTTATGACTGACATAACCAGCCGATTCAGTTCATTTGATAGGATGCAGTGCTAGAGATTATTCTCCGTTACCGCCGTTTTTCTTAATGATTTCTTCTGCAATGCTCTTAGGAACATCTTCATAGTGGTCAAATGTCATACTGAAAGTACCACGACCTTGTGTTGCAGAACGTAATGTAGTTGCGTAACCGAACATTTCTGATAAAGGAATCATACCTTTAACGATTTGTGCGTTACCACGAACTTCAGAACCTTCAACACGTCCACGACGAGCGTTAACGTGTCCCATTACATCTCCGAAGTATTCTTCAGGAACTGTAATTTCAACAGCCATCATAGGTTCTAAGATAGCAGGTTGAGCTTTCTTAGCAGCAGCTTTCAATGCCATAGAAGCGGCAACTTTGAAGGCTGTTTCAGATGAATCGACATCATGGTATGATCCATCGTAAAGTTTAGCTTTGATGTCAACTAATGGATAACCAGCTAATACCCCGTTTTCCATAGCGTCTTTCAATCCAGCTTCAACTGCAGGGATGTATTCACGAGGAACTACCCCACCGACAATAGCGTTTTCGAATTCGAATCCAGCACCTTCTTCGTTAGGAGTAAATTCAATCCATACGTGACCGTATTGACCTTTACCACCTGATTGACGAACGAATTTACCTTCAGCTTGTGTAGAAGCGCGGAATGTTTCACGGTAAGATACTTGAGGAGCACCTACGTTAGCTTCTACTTTGAACTCACGACGCATACGGTCAACGATGATATCCAAGTGTAACTCACCCATACCAGCGATAACTGTTTCACCAGTTTCTTGGTTAGTGTAAGCACGGAATGTTGGATCTTCTTCTGCAAATTTTTGTAAAGCAATACCCATTTTATCTTGGTCAGCTTTTGATTTAGGTTCAATAGCAACCTCGATAACTGGATCAGGGAATTCCATTGATTCTAAGATAACTTCAGCTTTTTCGTCACATAATGTGTCCCCTGTAGTTGTATCTTTAAGACCAACTGCAGCAGCGATGTCTCCTGAGAATACTTCTGGAATTTCTTGACGAGAGTTCGCGTGCATTTGTAGGATACGTCCTACACGTTCACGTTTACCTTTCGTTGAGTTCTTAACGTATGAACCTGATTGTAAAGTACCAGAGTACACACGGAAGAATGTTAAACGACCTACGAATGGGTCAGTCATAACTTTGAAGGCCAATGCTGAGAATGGTTCTTCATCAGATGAATGACGTTCTACTTCTTGGTCTGTGTTAGGGTCTACCCCTTTAATTGAAGGAACATCTAATGGAGATGGTAAGTAGTCAACTACTGCATCTAACATTAATTGTACCCCTTTGTTTTTGAAGGCAGAACCACATAATACTGGGTAGAATTCTACCGCACATGTAGCTTTACGGATAGCTGCTTTTAATTCAGCTTCTGAAATTTCTTCACCTTCTAAATAGCGTTCCATTAAAGCTTCGTCAGTTTCAGCAACTGCTTCCACTAATTTTTCACGCCATTCTTCAGCTAAATCTTGTAAATCTTCAGGGATATCTGTTTCTTGGATATCTGTACCTAAGTCATTTGTATAGATTTCAGCTTTCATTTTGATTAAGTCAATGATACCAGTGAAGTTGTCTTCAGCTCCGATTGGTAATTGAATTGGGTGTGCATTTGCTTGTAAACGTTCGTGGATTGTACGTACTGAATATAAGAAGTCAGCACCGATTTTATCCATTTTGTTTGCAAATACGATACGTGGAACTCCGTATGTTGTAGCTTGACGCCATACAGTTTCTGTTTGAGGTTCTACCCCAGATTGAGCATCAAGTACAGCTACCGCACCATCTAATACACGTAGAGAACGTTCTACTTCAATTGTGAAGTCCACGTGCCCTGGAGTGTCGATGATGTTGATACGGTGACCTTTCCATTGTGCTGTTGTAGCAGCTGATGTAATAGTGATACCACGTTCTTGTTCTTGTTCCATCCAGTCCATTTGTGAAGCTCCTTCGTGAGTTTCACCAATTTTGTGGATCTTACCAGTGTAATAAAGTACACGCTCAGTCGTTGTAGTTTTACCTGCATCGATGTGGGCCATGATACCAATATTACGAGTGTTTTCAAGAGAGAATTCTCTTTTTGCCATCTTCGTTCTACACCTCTTTCTATATTTCTAACAATAAGTGAGACCAAAAAGGTTGAAAAACCTTTTTAATCTTACCAACGATAGTGAGCAAACGCTTTGTTCGCTTCAGCCATTTTATGTGTATCTTCACGTTTCTTAACAGAAGCACCAGTGTTGTTCGCAGCATCCATAATTTCTTTAGCTAAACGAACTTCCATTGTGTCTTCACCACGTAGACGTGAGTAGTTTACTAACCAACGTAAACCTAATGTAGTACGACGGTCTGGACGAACTTCCACAGGAACTTGGTAGTTAGAGCCCCCTACACGACGAGCTTTAACTTCAAGAACAGGCATAATGTTTTTCATTGCTTGTTCAAAAACTTCCATTGGATCGTTTCCAGTTTTTTCTTTAACGATATCAAATGCGTTATATAAGATTGTTGCAGCTTTACCACGTTTTCCATCTACCATTAAACGGTTGATTAAACGAGTAACTAATTTTGAATTATAAATTGGATCAGGTAAAACATCACGTTTTGCGACAGGACCTTTACGAGGCATTTATAATCCTCCTTTCATTTAATGAGTGTTTTATTTTTTAAAATTATTTTTTAGGACGTTTAGTACCGTATTTAGAACGACCTTGCATACGGTTGTTAACTCCTGCAGTGTCTAAAGCACCACGAATGATATGGTAGCGTACCCCTGGTAAGTCTTTTACACGTCCACCACGGATTAACACAACGCTGTGTTCTTGTAAGTTGTGACCGATACCTGGAATGTACGCAGTTACTTCGATTAAGTTAGATAAACGTACACGTGCGTATTTACGTAACGCTGAGTTAGGTTTTTTAGGTGTCATAGTACCTACACGAGTACATACACCACGTTTTTGTGGAGAGTTTGTATTCGTTTGTGATTTTTTGAAACTGTTATAGCCTTTACCTAACGCTGGAGAAGCTGATTTCTCAACTGCTGATTTACGAGGTTTACGGACTAATTGGTTAATAGTTGGCATTAAGCTCTTCCTCCTTCCCTAACGGGTTCTTCTTGGTCCACACTTCCGGGCGGACCATTTTTTGTTAAAAATTAAAAGACATCACTGTCTCATAAAATGGCCTTCTTACCAGTCAGCACGACTGATTTGATTACTTATCAGGAATCAGGTATAAAAGCACCTCTAATAGAATAGCATTTCTCCTTCAACACGTCAAGAATTTTCTTAAGAGAAAATGTTCCCTCTTATTCGGTACAATCTATATAGAAGTAACTTACTCCACAAATAAATATCCACCGGCTTAGCCGGTGGATATTTATTCGATTATTTATTGTTGTTAAAGAAAGACATCCACTCTCCGCGTCTTATAATAAGCATCTCTTCGGCCTTCATACAATTGTACTCCGTCTTTTTCAAAAAGATTAGCTTCTATAATACTCTCCATTGCTATATTAGCTGAATCCTTCTTTAATTTATCCTTAGGACGTGAAATAATCAGGTTCTTTGTTTTTCTGTCACTCCCTTTGAATCGTAAATGCAGTTTCTTCTCAACAAATGTATGATGTGTCATAATTTTTCCTCCTCATTTCTATTCATAATCTAATAAGTCTTACACTTATAAAAACAAATTTAGGAGTTAAATTGCTATGCTCTAAGAGATTTTTTCTGTGAACAATTGTAATTTTGTAATGCTACTTAGGCAGTTTTTTCTTTTTTACTTTCACTTCTACATCATATCCACATCGATAAGCTAAATCCAACAGAGTAAGAATAGTTGGATTATGGTCTCCGCTCTGCAATCTCGAAAGATTTGATGCTTTAAGATCGACTTCTTTTGCAAAATCTTCTAAAGAAAGTCCTGTCACCGTTTGTAACTTTGTCATTTGTAACGCAACTCGCTGCATCATCATTTCCTTTTCTAAATCATACTCAAACGTCGGATATTCTGATGAAAGCTTGCAAAGTTTTGAAGTTAGGTACGTCCCCATCGTCTATCTCCTCCTTAACATTTTTTGAAAGGGTTATTAGCAATCCGTGTTTCCCTTTATACCATCGGCCCCATTTTTGAATCATCTCTTCTGTTAATCCATCTTCTTGCAGTATTTTTAATATGGCTGCATACTTTACTTTTTCTTCGTATGAATACTCATCTAGCTGATCTACCATATCTTTTTCGATTTTAAACTTGCGCTTCATCTCTCCCACCTCCACACCTTAAAATTATCATATATGATAATTATCACATATGATAATCTTGCTCTTTTATAGTATTATTTTGCTCAAATAAATATCCACCGGCTTAGCCAGTGGATATTTATTGGTCTAATTAAAAAGAGACAGGCGAAATCGCCTGCCTCAAAATAGTGATTATTAAGCTTTTCCTGTTGAACCGAAGATGTCCATTGTTTCTTTTGTAATCTTAACGATTGCATCGAAACCAGGTTTGATAATTTTACGTGGGTCATAAACACCAGCGTCTGCATTTAATTTAGCACGAACTGCTGCTGTCCATTGTTGTTGTAATTCAGTGTTAACGTTGATTTTAGCATGTCCACGTTCGATTGCTTTTTTGATTTGGTATTCTGGGATACCTGATCCACCGTGTAATACTAATGGAGCACCTGTAGCTTCTGAGATAGCTAACATTTCATCGAAACCTAAAACTGGTTCGCCTGAGTAAGTTCCGTGAACTGAACCTAAAGCTGCTGCTAATGCATCAATTTTAGCTTCTTTAACCATACGTACACATTCGTTTAAGTCAGCGTAGTTGATTCCTCCAGTTACGCCATCTTCAGTACCACCTACAGTACCTACTTCAGCTTCAACTGAAACTCCTTTTGGATGTGCATATTCTACAACTTCCTTAGTTAATTCGATGTTTTCATCGATTGGGAAGTGAGAGTGGTCAAACATTACTGAGCTGAATCCAGCGTCGATGTATTGTTTACATACTTCTACTGAAGAACCGTGGTCTAAGTGTAATGCTACTGGAACAGTGACGTTCATTGCATCTAATAATGCATTTACCATAGCAGAAACAACTGTAGGACCACCCATGTATTTACCAGCGCCTTCAGATACACCTAAGATAATTGGTGAGTTAGCTTCTTGAGCTGCTGTTAATACTGCTTGTGTCCATTCTAAGTTGTTGATGTTGAATTGACCAACAGCGTATTTACCTTCTTTAGCTTTTTGTAACATTTCAGTCATGCTTACTAAACGACTCATGTTTTAGTTCCTCCTTGATGCTTACAGCATTTATTTTTAACGGTCTTATTATAACTTATTTTCTTTCATTTTTCCACCCTTTGTCGTTTTATTACAGTTTCTTAAGGTTTATCATGCTTTGGTTGCGCTCTCTTTTTTTCGAAACAGTTTATAAAGGACGAATCCAGCAACCCCTATACCTACCACAACAATGGAAGACTCTCTCCATGGAATAACCACTCCGTTCGGACTTGCATTACCATTCGTTGAACCTATATGACGTTCCTTAGCAAACTCACGCACTACTTCCTTAGCCTCGTTAAATGGATAGAACTTATCTAGAGATAGCTCGCCTTTTACATTTGAGATACCTCCTTCTACTAAAGGAAATTCATGAAACAATACTTTATAAACTCCATCCACTTTTATAAGCACCACCGGGACTTGTAGTCCTTTTGGCACAACAAACAAAATCTTTTCAACATTCAAATCCTCTCTGGCAATCACTTCCTGAGCCACTTTTATAATTGAATGCGCATTCTTCTCATAAGTGCTTACATAGGCAACCGTCCATTTCCCTTGTGACTGAATCAGTTTTTCTCCTTCTTCTTTTGTCAAATATCCCTGCTTCACTTTGGTCTCTATTTCCGAAGAATTGGCTGGGCCTCCTATATAAAGATACGCCTCTTTCTCCAATGAAGGATTCTTTATCGGGACCACCCATTTGTAGTGACTATCTGTTACGAGACGTTCAATTTCTTCGCTATCTAGATTCTTTTCCTCTTTAAACAGCGGAACGTCATAGTACGTCTCGACCGCATGTTCAAAATCAACACCTTCTATATATTCGTCACCATCGCGTGACATATTAAGAATTTCTTCTTCTAGATGAACAATCTCGTCCCTAGAATGAATCGAGGTTACCGTATCTCCATACACACTAGCTACTCTAAACCGCACTAGAACTAAAATAATCAAAGCAGCAAAACAAGAGAAAATTCTTATCAGAAACCTATTTGACTTATCCATCACCCTACACCCTTCCTATAACAATTTCCTACAAAAAACTATCAACTACTGCCTTCAACTAAATTATATAGCTATCCACCGAGTAATTCTAGAGGGATTGTGATTAAATTATTTATTTCTTCATATTCCAAAATTACTATTTAAATAGGAATTAATTCGGAGTATAATACAGTTACAACAGGTATTGGAGGGGAATTTATGAGAGGTAATTCACAGAGCGACAAAATAAAGCGAATGGAATTTTATGGGATTTGTATCTTATCTGTATTTACGATTGCAGCAGGATTTGTTACGCGCCCTTCTGCACAAGAAAATATAGAGACCGTTCAAACCGCGAAACCATCCTCTGAACAAAATCAAGATGCTTCCACACCAAATAACCCGCAGTCACCACCAACGAATAAGCAAGTTGCTCGCATCACCGCAAGCGGAGATATGCTCTATCATGATATTGTTTATGGAAGTGCATTTGATGGGACATCATATGATTTCAAAAACGACTACGAGCAAATTACACCTCTCGTATCCAGCGCAGACCTTGCAATCGGCGATTTCGAAGGAACCATCAATCCAAACGAACCTCTTGCTGGTTATCCGATTTTTAACGCGCCCGAAGAAGTGATTCAGAGTATTAAGGACGCCGGATACGATGTACTCGACTTAGCGCATAATCATATTCTTGATACAGGCATCGAAGGGTTGAAATACACAGCCAATGCTTTCCGCAAAAACGGACTTGATATTTTCGGGGTAAAAGTCGACCCATCAGAAGGCATTCTTGTAAAAGAAGTCAATGGCATTAAAGTCGCTATCCTTGGATTTGCGTATGGCTTCAACGGAATCGAAGCAAGCCTTACCGACGAAGAATATAACAACCACTTATACGATTTGAACATGCAAAAGGTGAAACAGCTCATCCAGCGCGCTGAAGAAATTGCCGATTTTACGATTGTGTTGCCACAAATGGGAGAAGAGTACCACCTTCATCCAACACAAGGACAAATTGATACGTATCACCAAATGATCGAATGGGGTGCCGATGTCATTTTTGGCGGACACCCACACGTGATTGAACCGACCGAAACGATCACAAAAGACGGTGAAAAGAAATTTATCATCTACTCAATGGGAAATCTTCTTTCGAATCAACGCGTCGAAACTTTGGAAAATATCTGGACCGAGCGTGGTGTGATTATGGACATCACCATCGAAAAAGAAAATGGGAAGACAACACTCACAAGTGTTAAAGCTCATCCAACATGGGTTTCACGGACTGAAATTGACCGCAGTTTTATGGGAGGCCCTGCCTACGACTACCAAGTCTTTCTTGCTGAAAACTATATCCCAGGCGGGCCTCTAGAGCATACCGTCGATAAAGAAACGCTTGAGCGAATCCAATCTGCTTATACCGAAGTAAACGAACTATTAAATATTAAATTCTAAACACACAAAAAGGCGCTCCCCTCACAGGAAGCGCCTTTTACTATTTCAAATTAACCAACACGTTCTGAAACGTGTTTAATAATTTTATTTGGAGTATCGATTTCTTCGTAAGTCACTTCTGTTGGAGCCACTTCGATACCGAACTCTTCTAAGCGAACAAGAAGTTCAACGAATGCTAATGAATCCATTAACCCTTCTTCTTTTAAGTTGATGTCTTTATCTTCGTATACTACTTCATCTTCGCAAATTTCTTCTAAAATTTCTAAAATTCTTTCTTCCACGGAAATCCCTCCTATTGCATTGAAATTAATTTACTTATCCATAATAATGGTTTTCCTGAAAAAATCAAGAATCCTAACATTACTAAATGCATCGTAATGAGCCAGCTTGTGATTTTATACCATGTCTTATTCTTGTTTTTCTTATAAAACTTCGACTTCTTCTGATACCATTCAAATGACGCCATCAGCACTCCGTGATACACACCGTAGATGATGTAGTCCAGCGTCACCCCATGCCAAAATCCCATGAAGGTCATATTGATCATATAGGCCACCATCGCCGTCGTCAGTCTCTTCTTGAAGACTTTCTTACGCATGAATCGCATTACAACACGTGAGAACACAAAGTCACGCAGCCATGTCGATAGCGTAATATGCCATCTGTTCCAGAAGTCTTTAATATCGATACTGATAAATGGGAAGTTAAAGTTCATTGGCGTTTCAACACCAAGAATATTACTTGCCCCTACCGCCATTAAACTATATCCAGCAAAATCAAAGAACAAGTATGCGGTGTAAAGATACATATACCCGATGAGATAGGTCACGTCTTTCCCCATCGGTCCATTCATATGTTGGAATACCATTCCGGATAATACCAATTTATAGAATAAACCTAAAACTAATCTAAAAATACCTGTCCCTGCGAGTTCTAAGTACTCTCCTCGGCTTCTTTGTTTGTGCCAATCGTCCATAAATCTGCGACTACGGTCAATCGGTCCGGAACTGAGCGCTGGAAAGAATAACAAGAAATGTGTGTAATCGAGAACAGAGATCGGCTTTTCAATCAACCCGTCATACATCTCGATAATGATTTGGACTAATTTGAAGGTCATATATGAAATTCCTAAAAATCCAAATCCATTCACCTTAAATACTGGCAATAGTTTCACCACAATTAACGGCAATCCTGCTAACAACACCATGATTGGCATCGTCTTCTTCCGCTCTTTAAGCTTAGAGGTCAACTGCATCAAAATGTACCCCACCAATACAAATCCCAATAGTGCAATCAGTTGGTCCGGTGTTTTAATGAACACGAAATAGACCATCACTAATGAGAATAGTAATGATAGATAATACGTAGATTTTTGAAAGACATTTAATATGAACGCTACGATTAATACGAGTCCTAGCGTCATGAAGAAAGAGAGACCTTCAAAATAATGCATCGACTACACAAGCTCCTTTAATTGTTTTTTATCAATTTTACCATTGTTATTTAATGGCATTTCGTCTAAGAAGACGACTTTCTTTGGAATCATATATTCCGGCACATGTTGCGCCAATTCTTTTTTCACGAGTTTGACTGTTTCAAAACGTTTTTCAATCGGCTCGTTATACACGACAAACGAAGTAATGGATTTTACTTTCTCATCTGCCATCGAAGGAACCGTTGCGGCCTGACGAATTTTCGGATTCTTCAATAAGTTATTGTCAATATCCTCCAACTCGATACGGTGCCCATGTAATTTGATTTGGAAATCGATTCGTCCTTCGCAGAACAATAAATCTCCTTCGAAATGTCCCACGTCCCCTGTACGATATGCACGCTCTCCATCTACTTCAAAGAAATGTTTCGCATTCATTTCAGGGTTTTCATAATAACCTTTTGCCACAGTATTTCCGTAAATAACGATTTCGCCGCTTTCTGGGCCATCAATCAAGACAGTCGTCCCAGGTTTAATCACACCTACGGGCAGATTATCTGGATACTTCTCTAACAATTCTCGTGTTAATGGCATCCACGTTACCATAACGGTTGATTCCGTTGGTCCATATGTGTTCACCACTTCCGCACGTGGGAATCGTTCCATTAGCTTTTCAACAGTGGAACTAAATAACTTCTCTCCACAGAAGACAAACTGCTCTAATTCAGGAAGTAGTTCTTGGTTGAAACTTGGATCCACCAAGCACATTTCCGCAAATGATGGCGTTGAAATCCATACCGTTGCTTTCGATTCTTCTAATGTTTTAAACAACACTTTGAAGTCTTGCAAATGCTCTTTATCAATTTGAACAAGTGGCGCATGCATATAGAGTGCTGGCCAAAGCGACATCACCGATAAATCAAATGAGAATGGCGGATGCCCAAGAAAAACTTGAGGCCCTTTCTCTTTGTAATAACCCGTATACCAATCTAAGAAGTGGTTCAAGTTATTGTAAGTAATCGAAACTCCTTTTGGCTTCCCTGTACTTCCTGAAGTAAAGATAATATAGAAAATATCTTCACCTTGAACATAATGTTCTTTTGAAATACGTTTGGTCGTTGAAGCAATCACTTCTTTCGCTTCAGGGACTGTCAACGTTGGTGCATCTAGTGAAATTTCTTCACTCACGAGTACGACTGGACTCTTCACGGTTGCGATAATATCTTCAACGCGGTCGATTGGTGTATTCACATCAACCGGACAATAGGCATGACCTGATTTCACACAAGCCAAGAAAAAGACCAACATAAATGGATGCTTATGCCCATAAACAACGATTGGAGATTTATCCCCTTTGTACGTTTCATGTAAGTACGCTGCTAATTTATCCGAGTACTCCCAGACAAGACTTGCTGTCAACTCTTCTTCCGGCATTAAATCGTGTCGGTAAACAACTTTATCTTGTTTCGTATTTAATTCTAATTGTTCTAATAATGGTTTCATAATCCGCTCCCGAGCACCTTTTCAAAATCTCTTTCTGAAAAACAACTGTTCTATTTTCAGATACAAAAGAATTATAGCATACGGCTTCTTTCTTGCCTATGACAATTCCACAAATATTAAAGTTTTTTAACGTTTTTATATAAAAAAGAGGCCGAAAAAACATTTCGACCCTTTCCACTCATTTTCTTACGCAAGTCTGCTTAAGAAATACTTCACTTCAATTTCAACACCAAGTGCTAATACACGCTCATCGATGTCGAATTTTTCATGGTGGTGCCCATAAGCTGTCTCTTCGCCAGATTGGCTTCCTAATAAGCCATAAACACCAGGTTTATTCACTACGTAATCCGCAAAGTCATCGGCACCCATTGACAATTCATAATTTGTAATGAGGTTATCAATCCCCTCTACTTGTGCAACCACTTTTTGGAATTCTTCGGCTAACTCTGGAGTGTTAATGACTGGAGCTGCTGCATCATACCAATCAATTTCAAATTCACAACGATTGAGTTCAGCAATTCCTTTGGCAATACGTGTAACAGCTTCTTTTAAGTGTTCACGTGTTTCATGGCTAAACGCACGAATCGTTCCTTCGATTTCAGCATCATTAGCAACGATATTATAGCGAGTTCCTGCATTTAATTTACCCACTCCGACAACAGCACGGTCGATTGGATTCACTTCACGAGCGACGATGGTTTGCAAAGCCACAACCACTTCACTGGCTGTCACTAGCGCATCATGCCCTAAATGAGGACGTCCTACGTGAGCGCTCTTTCCTGTGATTTTGATTTTGAAAATATCACATGAAGCATTCACCGGTCCACCTTTAACTGCAAACGATCCGACAGGCAATCCTGAATTGACGTGAATCGCAAATGATTCATCGATGTTGTCAATTTTTCCAGAAGCGACAAATTGCTTCGCTCCCGCACCGATTTCTTCTGCTGGTTGAAATGCGATTAAGACGGTCCCTGCAAAGCTGTCTTTCAATTCGTTCAGGACTCTTGCCGTTCCTAACCCCATTGTCGTATGCGCATCATGTCCGCAGGCATGGTTTAACCCAGGACGTTTAGAAGCATAAGGTTTGCCAGTGCAGTCAGGAAGTTCTAGCGCATCGATATCGGCACGAAGTAAAACGGTCTTTCCTTCTCCTTTACCACCTTTAATAATAGCTAACGTCCCTGTTTCAGCTACTTTTTCAAATGGGATTCCAAATGCAGTTAATTCTTTTTGAATGTAGGCAGCAGTATCGTACTCTTTTAAGCTTGATTCTGGATTTTCATGAAAATGTCTTCTTGTTGCGACAAGATATTCGTTTAACGCTTGTGCTTTTTGTTTAATTTCGCTCATCGTTTTTGCCTTCTTTCATTGAATAAAGAGGCATGCTAGGCACGCCTCTTAAGGTTTTTTTATTTTAATTTAGCTTTTTCCCAAACTGGTACGTTAGCACCTTTTGAAACTTCTTCGATTTTCTTAGCTGTTTCTGGTGATTGGTAGTATTCTACGATTTTTTTGTAAACTTCGTTGTTTTCATTACCTTCTTTAGCAGCGATTACGTTGTAGTAAGGTTGTGAAGAATCAGTAATTTGTTCAATAAAGATAGAGTCTTTTGTTGGTTGGAATCCAGCTTCAACAGCGAAACCGTTGTTGATTAATGAAGCAGCAACATCATCTAAAGCACGAGCTGTTTGTCCAGCAGGTAATTCTTTGATTTGGATGTTTTTAGGATTTTCAACGATATCATCTTGAGTTGCTAAAGTGTTGTTAGGATCTTTTAATTTGATTACGCCAGCTGCGTGTAGTAAACGTAATGCACGTGAGTTGTTTGAAGTATCTTCAGGAATAGCAATTGTATCGCCATCTTTTAATTCACTTACATTTTTAATTTTCTTAGAGTACACACCCATTGGAGCAATTACTGTGTAGCCGATTGGTTTGATGTGTGTTCCTTGTTCTTTGTTGAAACGTTCTAAGTAAATAATTGTTTGGAATGAGTTTAAATCAACGTCGCCGTTTTCTAACGCTTGGTTAGGTTGTACGTAGTCAGTGAATTCTACTAATTCAACTTCAATACCTTCTTTTTCTTTCAAACGAGCAATAACATCGTCCCAAACTTCGTGGTTACCAGCGTTAACACCGATTTTCACGTGTTTGTTTTCTTGTTTAGCTTCTGATGAAGCTGAGCTTGATGAGTTTGATGTTTGTGCAGCTCCACATGCTGCTAATGATAATGCTGCCGCTGCAGCTACGAATAATTTTTTAAAGTTCATTTTGTTTTCCCCTTTTGAGTTAGTTTGTTTTTGTTTTTTGATGCGATTGCTCACATCCTGGTGTAGTTGAACTCGGGCTGTTGGGCTCGAAAGCTCACATCCTGTGTAGTTGAGTTCGTCTTCGCAGAAATCGCGTCCACTTCCCAAACCATACGCACATCGTTTTTAACGATGCTTGCGTTGGTTTGGTCCAGTGGTCGATTTCTAACCGCGAAGACTCACATCCTGTTATTTAGTGGTTTTTTTCTCTAAATAGTCACCGATTGCTTGGGTGATGAAGACGATGATTAACATGATAATTGTAGCTACCACGATTACGTCTCCTTGGAATCGGTTATAACCTCGTGAGATGGCTACGTTACCGATACCGCCGGCACCAAACGCTCCGGCCATGGTTGTTAAACCAATTAAGCTGATAATTGTTAGTGAGCTTGCACGGATTAAGCTTGGCAAGCCTTCTTTTAAGTACACGCGGAAGATAATTTCTAGCGGTGTACATCCCATTGCTTCACTCGCTTCGATAACCCCTTTATCTACTTCAGTCAATGCTAATTGCACTTGACGAGAGTAGAATGGAACGGTTGCGAATACTAGCGGAACGATAGCTCCTGGAATACCAATGGTTGTTCCTACGATTGCACGAGTCACTGGAATCAGTAACATGGCAAGGATGATAAATGGAATCGAACGGAATAAGTTCACCACTTTATCAAGCACCAAGTACAATCCTTTATTTTCAAGGATGTTCCCTTCACGTGTTACAACCAGTGTCACACCTAAGGCAATTCCTAAGATACCCGCGATTAAACCTGTTAACCCAACCATGATTAATGTATCAAAGGTTGCTTTTTGAATTTCCAACCATACTTTAGCATCGATGTTTGGGAACCAAGTTTTAAAATCAATAAAGGCTAATAAATTCATCTTAGGCACCTCCCTTTTCTTCTAAGACTTCTACTGAAACGCCTTGTCCTTTAATGTAAGAAAGTGCACTCTCGATGCTTGCTTGTTCACCAGATAGACCAACCAATAATGTTCCTACTGGAGTTTCTTGGATGATTTCTACGTTGGCGAATAAGATGTTCGCTGCTACTTGGAATTGTGTCGATAATTTCGTAATCAACGGTTCCCCTGTTGAAGCACCGACGAATGAAATTTTCACTAAGTAATCTCCATCCTTCAGATTCAATAACTGTTCGTGTGAGAGAACTGTTTCAATTCCTTGGTTGATATGAGTAGCTGTATCGATAAAGTCTTTCGTTAAGTTGCGTTGTGGATTTGTAAAGATATCAAGCACTGTTCCTTGCTCAATCACTTCACCATCTTCCATTACGGCAACCTTATTACAAATTTCTTTTACGACTTGCATCTCATGCGTGATAATCACAATCGTAATTCCTAATTGCTCATTAACTTTCTTCAACAACTCTAAGATTGAGTAAGTTGTTTTAGGGTCAAGCGCACTTGTCGCTTCGTCACAGAGCAATACGTCTGGGTCGTTGGCTAACGCACGGGCGATCGCCACACGTTGTTTTTGTCCCCCAGAGAGTTGGCTTGGATAGCTATTTGCCTTATCTTCAAGACCAACCAATTGCAGTAGAGAATCAACTTTCTCTTTAATTTCTTTCTTCGTCAACTTCACCAATTTTGGTTCCGCGGTTGGATCAACAGCTGTTTCTCCTTCTTCCACTAGCGGTTTCTTCGCTTTTTTCAGCGGGAAAGCCACATTGTCAAAGACGCTTAACGTATTCATTAAGTTGAAGTGTTGGAAAATCATTCCAATTTTCTTACGTGCGTCACGCAATTCATTTGGTTTCAATTTCAATAAATCGATGCCATTGACTTCAACTGTTCCGCTTGTTGGACGTTGAAGTAAGTTAATGGTACGAACTAGAGTACTTTTACCAGCACCACTATATCCGATAATTCCATAGATATCCCCGTCTTCCACATCGACAGAAACATTTCGAACGGCTTTTACGACTTTCTTGCCTTGCGTAAAGGTCACGTCGATATTTTCTAATTTAATCATGTGTTCTCCTTTCTTTTCTTCAAACAAAAATCGTCCCCTCACTAACATGGGTTAGCAAAAGGACGAGTCAAATTCTCGTGTTACCACCTTTGTTTATAGTATTCTCACAAATACTATCTCCGTCTGTTTCAATCAAAACAGAAAGCTGTATCGGGCTTACCCGTAATCGCCTAATCATTCAACGATTAACACTCCGAGGCCATCTTCAAAGCTTCCACTCATGTCTCTTTTCACCAACCGAGACTCTCTACTGAAAAGTTCCACTTTTACTCTTCTCATCAACGTGTCTTATAAACATGTTAATAGGATACCAACAAACCACCTTCTAGTCAATTAACACTTTTTTATTGCCGGTTATAACTTTTGGTTATATCTGTTTTAAAACTACTATATAATAGCTAATATTTTTCTAGCCTTTCATTTTCTTGTACAATGAGAATGACAACCTCGAAAGGAGCTTTCTTATGGAGCACGAATTAATTCCTTATAAAACAATGCCGACTTGGACGGCAGAAACATTACCAGAGCCGTTTAGAAAAATGCATAATACAAAAGTGGGTACTTGGGCACACCTTACGATTTTAGAAGGCGCGCTTACCTTCTATGAACTCGATGAGGACGGAAATGTTTTAGCCCAGCATCTCTTTACAAAAGATTCCGAGATTCCATTCGTCGAACCTCAAGCTTGGCACCGCGTTTCTCCAGCAAGCGATGACTTGAAATGTTATCTTACTTTCTATTGTACGCCTGAAGATTATTTTGCTAAAAAATACGACCTCACACGTACACACTCAGAAGTGATTGAGGCAACACCGAAGTTCCCAAAAGGAAAGGTGCTCGACCTTGGAAGTGGCGAAGGACGAAACAGCTTGTACTTGGCGAAAAAAGGCTTCGATGTGACTTCGCTCGACATCAACTCGATGAGCCTTGCGAAATTAGCACAGATTGCGGAAGCAGAAGGGCTTGATATCGATATTCAACCTTATAATATTGAGAGTGCAGATATTCCTGGAGGTCTCTATGACGTCATTATTTCAACAGTGGTACTAATGTTCTTAGATCCGTATGCAATTCCAGATGTGATTGAAAATATGCAATCACACACTGCACCTGGTGGATTCAACCTCATCGTGGCGGCCATGTCGACAGAAGACGCGCCATGTCCAGTGAACTTCCCTAAGACTTTTGCAAGTGGCGAATTGAAAGACTACTACACAGGCTGGACATTGCATAAATATAATGAAAACTTTGGCCAACTGCATAAAACGGACGAAAACGGCAATCGTATTAAAATGAGATTTGTGACCATGTTGGCGCAAAAATAAAGATGTGAGCAATCACAATATACTAAATAAAATACGAAAAAGGACATCAGCAAATTTGCTGATGTCCTTTCTTTTATCTTGTGTAGTTGGATGGGAAGACTCACATCCTGGTGTAGTTGAGCTCGCAATCGCAGAAATGGCGTGCGTTTCCCGAAACATCCGCGGAACGTTTCACGTCCCTTCCGGTGTTCCGGTCCAACGTTCCATTTCTGAGCGCGATTGCTCACATCCTATAGTTGAACTCGAAAAGGCAGAAACGACTTCCATAGAAGTTATTTGTACTTGCTATACAATTCCATGTTTATACGCATCCACTTCAACGCAGTGGTTTATTGACATTCTTTTCATCACTCGTGATTCAAGAATGTCTAATAAACTGTGTGGGCGAAAGACAACGAAGCAAAAAGAGCTCACACTGTGAGCTCTTTTTTGTCTTCTGTCTTTCTGCCTCGCATCCTGTTATTTGATATACAGCGTGTCACCTTTTAATACAAAGGTTGTACCTTCAGTGATGGTTTCTCCTGTTAAGACTAAGACGTCTTTCCCATCTTTTGTTTCATCAACAACTCGATATTCGCCGTCTTTTTTAACAACTAATACATTATATTTTAAGTTTTTCTCTTCTTCTGTAGTAGGAATTACAAGTGCTTCTGTTACTCCTGTTAATTCAACTGCTTTTGAGAAATCATTGTTTTTAACAATATAGAATTTACCATCTTTTTTGACGATATTATATCCTTCTCCGATTTCTTTATTCATTTCAGCATTCTTCAACTCTTCTGATTCAGTTGTTGAGTTTTTGTCTTTAACGCTATCCGCTGCTTGTTTAATTTTAGCAGCAGCTTCGTTTAATTTGTTTTGATTATCTTGCAAGGCTTGTTGCACCACTTGAGAATTTTTCACTTGCTCTTGCTGCGCTTTTTGGCGTTCCTGTTTTGCTTGAAAACGTTGGAAACGTAAAAATGCATACACTGCAATAATCACAATCGAGATAATAGCGCTTAAAATACGACGTCCTTTATTATCCACTTACATTCACTCCTATAATAAGATAAGCTTATTTTATCATAAACCTGCTTTGTTTCCTATCCTATAAGCACCAAAAAAGCACTTCGGCATTGCTACCAAAGTGCTCAATTTTATAAATGATCTGTTCCAGGCGTTTCGAACGTCTGTGCAGAAGTTGTTTCTGTTGGTGTAGGAGCTGGTGTGTAAGACTCAATTTTCGTTAAATCAACGGTTGCTGTCGTAGACCCGTCACTCCATGGAATTTCATACGCTCTTCCAGAGTAAACCCAATTTTGTTTTCCAGCTTCTTGTGCTTTTGAAGATTGGTCCAATTGATCTTTCATCCACGCTAAAGCTTGTTCCAACGTTGCAAATTCTTGTCCCGTATTCCCTAACGGTTTCAATCGTTGTGGTGGTGTTGCTACTGTTTCTGAACTTGAAGTAACTGTAGGTGCTTCAGTTGGAGTTGCTTCTCTTGTCTGAGGACCATTTTCTGACTCTTCTCTTCTGCGTTCTTGGCTTGGAGTTGCCTGAGCAACATTTCCTTGAACTTCTCTTGTGTTCTTTTCTTCTTCAGTGACCACTTGTTTTTCTGTGGTTACAGATTCAGTTGTTGGCGCTTGAGTTGTCTCTTTCTTTTTCTCGGCGACTTCTTTCTTTTCAGTACTACTTGAAGGAGTTGACGAATTTGTCGGCGCACTTGTTTGTACTTCTACGACTTGAGTGACTTTTTGCATCGGACTCATCGCTTGTGAAATACCATATACACCTGCTAGCATCGCTAAAGATAGGCCTAACGTAATTCCCAATTGACTCGCTAAACCTAATGATTTAAAACCTTCTTGTATTTTCACTAAAAATGCTTTCATCGTCCATCCCCTTTCTCCTTTTATTTTTATTCAAACTATTATACCATATTTTTTCACATTTGTAGAATGAAAAATATATATTATCACAAATTTAATTATTATTGCAACAGTATCTAGCAACTTTGTTTGTGAAAAGTTATTAACAAAAATTTCACAATTTATTCTGCCTATTTTTATGCACTTACATTATATATGAAAATTGTTTCAATTGCCAGACAATTCCACTACAAAGGCTTGCCATGGAGAAAGTTTGTAAGCGTGTAAATCTGTAATCTCATCTTCTGTATTAGCGACTAAAACCTTATTAAATCGGGCATCTACAGAGATTTCTTCCTCGGAATCAGATAAATTCACGACTGTCAACCATCTTTCTTCCCCAAGCGTGCGATAATATGCAAACACATTAGAATTAGTCTCAAGTAGTTCATAATCGCCCCAAACAACGATTGGATGGTCTTTTCTAAGTTGAATGAGTTTTCGATACGTATGGAATACAGAGTCTGGATTTTGGAGTTCCGCCTCTACGTTAATCTCTTTGTAATTTGGATTGAGAGCTAACCAAGGTGTCCCCGTCGTAAATCCACCATTTGCTTCGGCAGTCCACGGAATTGGTCTACGCGCATTGTCTCTGCCTTTTGCATTTAGAGACTCCATAATGGATTCAACGCTAAAACCTCTCGCGATACGATCGTGGTACATATTGATAGACTCAATATCATCCAACTCTTCAATGCTAGAAACTAGCGTATTCGTCAATCCAAGTTCTTCCCCTTGGTAAATATAAGGCGTTCCCTTCATCATATGTAATAAGATAGCGAATGCCTTGGCGCTGCGAACACGGTACTCTTTATCATTCCCCCACCGTGACACAATTCTTGGTAAATCATGGTTGTTCCAGAATAGTGAATTCCAACCTTCGTTTCCAAGTTCCGTTTGCCATTTTGAAAGAACCGCCTTTAATTCACTTACATCGAGCGGTTTAAGGTCCCACTTCTCTTTACCTGGCTCATTATCTAGGAGTGAATGTTCAAATTGGAAGACCATCGATAATTCATGACGTTCTGGGTTTGAATAGAGTTTCGCGATTTCTGGTGTCGCTCCCCATGTTTCCCCAACCGTCAATAAATCTTTATCTCCGAAGGTCCCCTTATTCATTTCTTGTAAATAATCATGCAATTTTGGCCCGTTTGAAGTAATCCCTTCTAATGGAATTTTCCCAATTAAATCAATTACGTCCATACGGAATCCGCCAACGCCCTTATCAATCCAGAAATTCATCATGTCATAGACTTCTTGACGCACTTTTTCATTTTCCCAGTTTAAATCAGGTTGTCTTTGACTAAATAAATGCAAGAAATATTGACCACTTGCTTCATCGTATTTCCATGCACTACCTAAAAAGACTGACTGTAATTCCGTCGGCACACCGCCATCTTCAGCAGGGTCCGCCCACACATAGTAATCATGGTATGGATTATCTTTTCCTTTTCTTGATTCAATAAACCAATGATGTTCATCAGACGTATGGTTCACAACAAGATCCATCACAATTTTAATCCCGCGTTTATCGGCTTCATCGATTAATTCTTCCATATCCGCCATCGTTCCAAACTCGTCCATGATGTCTTCATAGTCAGAAATATCATAACCATTGTCATCATTAGGCGACTTATAAACTGGAGAGAGCCAAATTGCTCCGATTCCTAGCGTGTATAAATAGTCGAGTTTTTCAATAATTCCTCTTAAATCGCCAATCCCATCTCCGTTTGAATCTTTAAAACTACGTGGATAAATTTGATAAACGACGACTTCTTGCCACCAATGTTTTTCCATAACGCTCGCTCTTTTCTATATGAAGTTTATGCATCTCCATCATAGTCCTAAATCCGCATAAATACTATATGTTTTTCGAATACTATTCCATTAAATTTGTATGACAAAAGTCAAAATAAAAAGGAGAAAAAACAGAAATTCTGCTCTTTCTCCACTTCTTAAATAAACCCTGCAAAAATTTGTGTGCCAATAAGAGTAATCATTCCCGAAATTACAATGGATAAACCACTCATCGCACCTTCGACTTCCCCTAATTGCATGGCACGTGCCGTCCCAATCGCATGGGAAGACGTTCCAATCGCAATCCCTTTCGCGACCGGATGCGTAATTCCTGTTACTTTACAGATGATTTCACAGAACATATTTCCTAGAACCCCTGTCAGGATAATCACCGCCACAGTAATTGTCACATAGCCACCTGTCTCTTGAGACAAGCCCATTCCAATGGCAGTCGTAATGGATTTTGGCAATAAGGTTACGTATTCTTCGTGCGTTAATTGGAAAAGCAATGATAACACCCAAACCGTACATAAACTCGTTAATACCCCTGCACTAATTCCTGCAAAGATGGCGCCTTTATGCTTTTTCAATTGCTCGATTTGTTGATACAACGGAATCGCTAAGCAGACCGTTGCGGGCGTCAATAAATAGCTTAGATTATCCGCACTCGCATAATAGCTATCATAGTCGATATTAAAGACATTTAATACGATAATGACGAAAATAATCGCTACAAGTAACGGATTAAAGATTGGCCATTTATAACGGTCACGTAAAAATACACCAATTTCAAAACCGATAATACTAATCACGAGCCCGATTGTTGCTGTATTAAGAACGAGTTGATTCACCATCTTGGGCTCCTTTCTCGAGGACGTATTGCGTTACTTTCCCCGAAACAATCATCACTACAAATGTCGTAATAATCGTGATGATAGATACTGGCACAATAATACGATGCAATTGATCCCACGATTCGATAATTCCAACGGCAGCCGGGATAAACATTAACGACATAATCTCGATTAAAAACGTCCCTGCCTGGTACACTTTTTCAATTTTAACAACACCCGTCATCAATAAAGTCATCATTAAGACAAGTCCATAGATGCTTGCTGGAATTGGAAGAGGGATGTAATATTTCATGATTTCACCGATACAGGTCACAATCATGATCCAGCCAAACTGCTTAAAATATTTCATTAGATCTCCTTTAGTAAAAAACACCCCATTCAAGCCATGCTCAAATCGCGTGCAGGTCTCTTTCGTCTATAACATTCATTCTGGAAAAGCTCTCTCTTCCAACTTGCCCTCATAGTATATTCAAATGTACGGAAAGTCAACTACAACCCTGTGAACATTTGTTACTTTTGGTGTTCTAAATCTGTCCTGTTTACGTGAATCACTTTTCGAAATTATCATATATGATAA